>CAMPIF010000292.1 GCA_946886245.1 Ectopseudomonas composti
ATATAGAACAGCAGCTCGCGGCGCTGCGGATGATCCTTGAGCCAGGCACGAATCTCGTCGGCGCGGACGATGGCTTCTTCACCGGCAATGCGGCTGAAACGCTCGCGGCGGGCCTGCTCACTGGCCTGCTGGCGCACCTGGCGCTGCCAGGCCTCGGTAAAGATCGCCGGCATGCGCTGGCTCAGCTCCAGCGCCTTGAGCAATTGCCATTCGCCGCTGTCCAGCCAGGCTTCGTCGCAGGTGCCGCAGAGATCCAGGCGATTGGCGCGGGTGCCGCTGATCTGAAACTTGCTCATCAGCTTGGCGCACTTGGGACAACTCAGGGCATGGCTGGTTTCGCCCACTTCGGCCTCGGCAGCCAGCTCGGTTGACGTCTCTTGTGCTGGCTGGCGCTCGGCCCAGTCGCGGTAGTGCAACAGGCTAACCAGCGTGCCTTGGCACTGTGCGCAGCCATGGCCAAGCAGGCCATCTTCGAGTTTTGCCGGTTGCAGGCGGCTGGTACGGCAGGCGGGGCAATGCATGGTGACGTCCTTTTCATCTGAAGAGAGCGAACGCTAATGCACAGCCGACACATGGGCAAGCCACGATGCTGAGAAACAGGTAGCAGATAAGCTAAGCTCTGTGTCCCCGATCTGGAGGCGCCATGATCAATCTGTTCGATGTCTTCCTGCTGATGCTGTTCGCCACTGCCTGCGCCTGGCTATGGCGCGGCCACGGCATTCGCGAGCGTGCGTTGAGCTTCGCCAAGCAGCACTGCGCCAAGCTCGATGTCGAACTGCTCGACGGCGCCGTGGCGCTGCGCCGCCTGGCCATCCAGCGGGATGCCAAAGGCCACCGCCGCCTGGCGCGACTCTATGACTTCGAATTCACCGTCACCGGCGAACAGCGCCTGCGCGGACATATCAGCATGTTCGGCCCGCACCTGGGCCGCATCGAGCTGGAGCCTCACCCGGTGCTTGAATCACAGCCCGAACCGGTTGCGGTGCAGCAGCCAGGCAACGTCATCCGCCTGGAAGACTGGCGGCGCAAGGCCTGAGCCGTCGCCTCCGTGCTGGCGGGTTGCACCTGCCCTACCCGCGTTGTAGCAGGAAATCGGCCACGCGCTCGGCGCTATCCGCTGGCTGCTCCTGCATGAAGCAGTGCCCGCCCGGCACCACCTGACTGCGCACATGGGCGTTGCTCGCGCACCAGCGCGCCACCGATTTGGCGACGAAGGGATAGGTGTGCACGCCCTGAATCACCTCGGTCGGGGTCGTCACCTTGGCCAGCGACGGCCACAGGCGCCGTGGGAAGGAGCCGAAGATATCGGCCTCGCGGCTTGGCCGGCACTTGAGTTCGACGCCACCCTCGACGTCCTTCAGTGCATGCTCGATATAGGCGTCGAACGCCGCCTCGTCCCAGCCACGGAACATCCCACGGCCATGCAGCGCAGCGTGCGCGCTGGCGCGATCCGGCCATTGCCGGCGACGTTTCTGCGCCTTCTTCGCCATACCGGTGCGCTGCGCCAGGCCAACCACATCGGACAGCGCCATCACGCCGATCATCGCCGGGCTGAACAGCACCGGATCGAGCAACACCGCGCGCCGGAACAACTCGGGATGGCGCGCCAGGATCAGGCTGGTGAGCACGCCACCGAAGCTGTGACCAAGGGCGAAACGCGGCACTTCGCCAAACGGCCCACGCAAGGTGTCGAAAGCCTCTACCGCCAGCTCGGCGCTGCGGTTCCAACCATGGAAGCGGCCACCATGATCGCTGTCGCCATGGCCCTGTACATCGCACAGCCAGAGGTCGAAGTCCTCGGCCAGCAGCGCCAGCATCGGTGTGTAGACGCGCCCGCAATAGCCATTGCCGTGCAGGAAATGCAGGAGCGGCTTACCCGACGGCGGCGTATGCCAGCCACGCAGGGTGAAACCGGCAGAGGTGTCATGAGACCAGGGCAGCAGTTGCATTCAGGGTTATCCACAGCGACGAAAGCGCGGCGAGTTTATCAGCCTGTCGCCGTGATTCGGCAGGCGGTGAACGAGGCCGTCAGCGCGTCGGCGCTCTGCGCCTGCTCGAAGATCAGCTCCAGTCGCGAGTCCTTGCGCCATTCACTCGCAGGCCAGGCCTGCAGCGCTTGCCCCTGCAGGGCATTCAACGAGCGCCAACCCTCGGCGCCGTGCAGCACGGCCTTGGCCCTGCGCCAACTCAGGCTCTGCAGCCATTGGCTGACCCGCGCGAGATCGAAACGCTGGCTCGGGTGCCAGCGCCAGCCGATGCTCCAGCCCTCGGCCTGATCCTGCACCAGGCAGATCGGCTCGGCGGCGTTGCGCCAGATCTGCGCCATGCCCATCAGGCCTGCGGGGAGCTCGGCGCTCACCTCGATGGGCGCGGCCTGGACGGCCAGGCCCGGCAGCAGGGCCAGGTCAAGCTGACCCTGCTCGGTCCAGTGCAACGGCACCGTCGGCAACTCGCCGGCAATCCGCGTTCGCGTGGCCTCGTCCAGACACTCACTCTTGTTCAGCAGCAGCAAACCAGCGGCATCCAGCGCCTGGTGCTGCACGTCGGGCAGCGGTTGACCTGTCGCCAACGCAGCAGCATCCAGCACCACCAGCGCCGGTTGCACGGCCAGCACACCGAGCCACGGCGGCTGACGCAATTGCCCCAGCAACTGCGCCGGATGCCCCAGGCCGGACGGCTCGATCAGCAGGCGATCGGGCTTCGCTTTGCGCAGCAGGCGCCCGAGGCCGACCTGAAACGGTGCGCCGTTGACGCAGCACAGGCAGCCACCGGCCACTTCGGCCATGGCGATGCCGTCGTCGCCTCGTTCCAGCAGGGCGGCGTCCAGGCCGATCTGGCCGAATTCGTTGATCAGCACCGCCCAGCGCTCGCCCGCCGGCTTCTGCGCCAGCAGGTGACGGATCAGCGTGGTCTTGCCGGCGCCGAGCGGGCCAGCGATGAGGTGGGTGGGGATTTGACTGAGCATGAATCTATGTTCGGTGGTTCGCCAGGCAACTGCCAGCACAGACTGCAAAGAAGCAGCATGTTAGATTCGCCGGCAGTTTTTCGGGAGTCGAAACGATGCGTGCATGGCTGTTGCTGTTTTGCCTGCTGCCGGGCCTGGCCCTGGCCGAAGCCTGCGTGGTGCATAGCCAGGCCGAGCGCTTGAGCGTGCAGATCTGCCAGGAGAATCGCAACATCCCCGCCACCCTGTTTCGCGAAGGCTTCTGCCAGCCGCAGTTGCAAGGCCAGACCGTCGAGGTGGAGTTCGTCGAGCAGTGCCCCAAGGGCGCCCACGGCGTCTGTCAGAACGCGCGCGCCGGTAGCGGCCTGTACCTGCAGGATATCCACTACTACGGCGTGGCCAGCGACGCGCTGTACCTGGAGCCGGCCTGCACCAGCCAGTATCAAGGCACGTGGATCAAGCCCTGAACCTCCACAACGCCAAGCGGCGCGGGTCTGAATAGCGTAGGGCGGGTGCAACCCGCCAGGCTGCGAGTGGCGGGTTGCACCCGCCCTGCGAGGAAATGCAACGACCCTGACATCAAAATGTCACCAAACGAGCGCCTAATGACTACGGGTACCTCACATGACCCTCATGTCGAGTCACGCGTCGACATGATCTCTTGGTGCTTAAGGCCGGGGCAGTTGCTCCGGCCTATTTTTTCATGGCTCGCCACCAGTAGGGTGCGCCGTGCGCACCGAGCAAACACCGAGGTATTCGCGGTGCGCGCAGCGCACCCTACGGAGGGCAGCCAACCAAGGATTTCGCTCAGGCCAGCCAATCCAGGGTCAGCAGCAAGCGCCGCTGCCCGGCAGGCGGCTGCGGCGAGCGGTGGATCAATCCACGCCCTTCGTTGCCGTGCCATTTCTCGCCCTTGGCCAGCGCCACATGGCCGCTATCGAGGCGCCGGATCAACGCCTCGTCCTGCGGCTCTGCCCCCGGCTGGCCGAGCTCGCTGCGCGGCATGGCGCCCTCTTCCAGCCAATCGCTGCCGACACCGGCATAGCTGGTGATCAGCCGTACCGGCACGTGGTCGACGTGAAAACGCGGGCACATGGCCTTGTCCAGCGCGCGCAGGCGCAGCCCGATGCGCTCGGCGTCGAGCAGGCAGGCATAGGCGCGCACCAGCCAGGCCACGTCGGCGAGAAAGGCCGCCTGGCCCGGCAGATCGGCGTACTGCGCCACCAGGCCGTCGAGGTTCGGCTCGCTGTCCGCACGCGCCAGCTCCAGGGTCATGGACTGCGCCAGCGGTTCGCCTTGCGCCAGCAGCGTCTCGGCGAAGTCGATGATCTGCGCCGGCAGGCGACGCTGCCAGACGGCGAGATTGACGCCATCGTGCAGCACTTCACCGAGCACCTGGATATCCTCGCCCAGCACCTGCCGGGACACTTTCGGCAACTGCAGGGCGAACATCAGGCGGCCTCCTGCTGCCAGGCACCGAACGGATCGGCGAGCAGGCGCCAGGCATCCGGGCCGCCGGCCATTTCCGCGTCGGTGAGCAGACAGTCGTCCAGCTCACGCACCAGTCGCGGGAAGTCGATATTCTGGCCGATGAACACCAGCTCCTGGCGGCAGTCGCCAACCTCGGCGCTCCAGTGCTTCATGATCGCCTGCAGGCCTTCTTCGTCCTGCGGCCAGTGCTGCTTGGCCACGAAGCGCCACCAGCGCCCGGCCAGGCCATGGCGCATCAGCCCGCCGGCCTGCGACCAGCTGCCGGCTTCCTGATGTTTGCTGGCCAGCCAGAAGAACCCCTTGGAGCGCAGCAGGCGGCCATTGCGCCATTCCTGCGAGAGGAAGTCGAAGAAGCGCTGCGGATGGAACGGCCGGCGCGCACGGTAAGCGCTGGAGGCGATGCCGTACTCCTCGGTTTCCGGCACGTGCTCGCCGCGCAGTTCCTTGAGCCAGCCCGGCGCCTGCGAGGCGCGGTCGAAGTCGAAGCGGCCGGTGTCGAGAATCTTGTCCAGGGCGATCTGGCCCATGCTCATGGCCTGGATATCGGCGTGGGTGTTGAGGCCACGGAGGATGGCCATCAGTTCTTCGCGCTCGGCCTGGCTGATCAGGTCGATCTTGCTGATGAGGATGACGTCGGCGAACTCCACCTGCTCGATCAGCAGGTCGGCGATCGAGCGTTCGTCCTCCTCGCCCAGGGTTTCGCCACGGCTGGCGAGGCTGTCGGCCTCATGGAAGTCGCGCAGGAAGTTCACCCCGTCGACCACCGTGACCATGGTATCCAGCCGCGCCAGGTCGGACAGGCTGCGTCCCTGCTCGTCGCGGAAGGTGAAGGTTTCGGCCACCGGCAGCGGCTCGCTGATGCCAGTGGACTCGATCAGCAGGTAATCGAAGCGAGCGTCACTGGCCAATCGGGCGACTTCCTCGAGCAGGTCTTCGCGCAGGGTGCAGCAGATGCAGCCGTTGCTCATCTCCACCAGCTTCTCTTCGGCGCGGTTGAGACTGACGTCCTGCTGGACGGTGGCGCCGTCGATGTTGATTTCGCTCATGTCGTTGACGATCACCGCGACCTTGCGGCCCTCGCGGTTCTTCAGCACATGGTTGAGCAGGGTGCTCTTGCCGGCGCCAAGAAAGCCGGACAGCACGGTAACGGGTAGACGCTGATGCATGGGGTGTTCCTCGTTCAGTCACGGTCACGCTGATGTTTTTCGCGCTGCTCCTGACGCTCCTTGGCTTCGATGCACAAGGTTGCGGTGGGGCGCAGCAGCAAGCGCTTGAGGCCAATGGGCTCACCGGTCTCCGAGCACCAGCCGTATTCGCCACGCGCCAGGCGTTCGAGCGCCTGGTCGATCTTGTCCAGCAGCTTCTTCTCCCGCTCCAGCAGGCGCAGCTGCCACTGGCGCTGCTCCTCGGCGGCGCCGATGTCGGCGACGTCACTGCTGGTGTCGGGTTGGCGCAACTCGGTGATTTCCTCATCGATGCGCGCCTGCAACTCGGCACGCTGCGTCAGCAACAGTTCGCGGAAGAACAACTGCTGGGCGTCATTCATGTAG
>CAMPIF010000293.1 GCA_946886245.1 Ectopseudomonas composti
CCCTACGAAACGCCTGCCTTCGACGTCTGGCGTTTGTCCGATCTGCAATTCTGAATCGCTTCAGACAAGGCCTGCAACGCGATCCCTGCTGGCAGCCCCGCCCCGGGGCTAAGCCTTTCGCCTGTGCGTGGCTCAGGTTCGGTGCACTTTCAAGGTTTGGGTTCAGGGCCTGATTTCGATCAGCGTCCCATCCTTGACCAGGCTCCAGACCTCGCGCATGTCGTCGTTCTTCATGGCGATGCAGCCTTCGGTCCAGTCGAGGGTGTGGAAAAACCACTCGGGATATTCCTCATCCAGCGGCGTGCCGTGGATCATGATCATGCTGCCCGGCGGCACCCCGGCTTCCCTGGCCTTGGCCAGGTCGCGGGCGTTGGGGTAGGAGATGTGCAGCGACAGTTGGTACTTGTCGCTCGGCTTGCGCCAGTCGATCCAGTACAGACCTTCCGGTGTGCGCAGATCGCCTTCGCGCTGCTTGGCGCCGCTGGGTTGTTTGCCCAGGGAAATGCGGTAGGACTTGATGGTCTCGCCGCGTTGTTGCAAATGCAGTGTGCGCTCGCCCTTGAGCACCAGCACCTTGTCCACGCTACGGCTGCTGCTCGCGGCTGTGGTGCTGGCCAGGGCGTTGAAGCTGATAGTCAGGCAAAGCAGGGGCAACAACCAACGCATCGGGAACGTCCGCAAGGCTCAACGAGGTGTGTAATGGGTACGCAGCGCTTCGAGTGGCTCATTGCGTACCGGAAAGAGATTCTGCCGACGGTCGGCGAAGAAGCATTCTAAGGTACGGCCAATGGTCGGGAAAGCCAGCTCTGACCAGGGGATCTGCGCTTCCTCGAACAGCCGCACCTCCAGGCTCTCTTCGCCCACGGCGAAATCCAGATCGACCAGTTCGGCGCGGAACATCATGTACACCTGGCTGATGTGCGGCAGGTCGAACAGGGTGTAGAGGCTGAGGTCGCGCACACGGGCGCAGGCTTCTTCGAGGGTTTCGCGGGCGGCGGCCTGCTCGATGGTCTCACCGTTTTCCATGAAGCCGGCCGGCAATGTCCAGTAGCCGCGGCGTGGCTCGATGGCACGGCGACACAGCAGCACCTGGTCGCGCCACACGGGCAGGCAGCCGGCGACGATACGCGGGTTTTCGTAATGCACGGTGGCACAGTGAGCGCAGACATGGCGCATGCGATTGTCGCCCGCCGGGATCATGCGCGTGACGGGGTTGCCGCACTGGCTGCAGAATTTCATGCCGGCTCCTCTTTTTCTGGCGTTATCTTGGCCGGCTGAGAGGTGGCCGGCAAGCCCGCTATTGCGGCCGGCCTGTCCTGTCGTCGGGGTTGGGCGCCCGCCTGCTTTCATGCCATGATGCCTGGCAAAACAAGACACCGAGTATGCCCATGCTGGACGACTTGCTCCATCGTGTGCGCGGCTACAGCCCGCGTCTCCTGGAGACCGAGCGCAGCTTCCCCGAAGCGGCGGTGCTGGTCCCGATTACCCGCAGTGATGAGCCTGAGCTGGTGCTGACCCTGCGCGCCAGCGGTTTGTCGACCCATGGCGGCGAGGTCGCCTTTCCCGGAGGCCGGCGCGACCCGGAAGATCGTGATCTGGTGCATACCGCGCTGCGCGAGGCCGAGGAGGAGATCGGTCTGCCGCCGGGACTGGTCGAGGTGGTCGGGCCGCTCAGCAGCCTGGTGTCACGCCACGGCATTCAGGTCACGCCCTACGTCGGGCTGGTGCCGGATTACGTCGAGTACAAGGCCAATGATGCGGAGATCGCCTCGGTATTCTCGGTGCCGCTGGAGTTCTTTCGCAGCGACCCGCGCGAGATGACCCATCGCATCGACTACCTCGGGCGCAGCTGGTACGTGCCGTCCTACACCTATGGCGAATACCGCATCTGGGGCCTGACCGCGATCATGGTGGTGGAACTGGTCAACCTGCTCTTCGATGATGCGCAGATTGCCCTGCACCAGCCGCCCGAACACTTCATACACCTGCGCTGACAGCGCCGAGGACTGACGAGCATGAAATACCGCCTGGGAAGCTCCCGTGTCGACGCCCATCCCGAGAGCTGGGTCGCGCCAAGTGCCGACCTGATCGGCAAGGTTCGCCTGGAGGCCGGTGCCAGCGTCTGGTTCGGCGCCGTGCTGCGCGGCGACAACGAACTGATCCACATCGGCGAGAACAGCAATGTGCAGGACGGCAGCGTCATGCACACCGACATGGGGTTTCCGCTGACCCTGGGCAAGGGCGTCACCGTGGGTCACAACGTGATGATGCATGGTTGCACGGTGGACGATTACAGCCTGATCGGCATCAATGCGGTGATCCTCAACGGCGCCAGGATCGGCAAGTACTGCATCATCGGCGCCAACAGCCTGATCCCCGAAGGCAAGGTGATTCCCGATGGCAGCCTGGTCATGGGTAGCCCCGGCAAGGTGGTGCGCGAGCTGACCGAGGCGCAGAAGAAGATGCTGGAGGCCAGCGCCGCTCATTACGTTCATAATGCGCAGCGCTATTCCCGTGAGCTGGTACCTGATGACGATGAGTGATGTAGAAAAACCGCTGCGTTCGCCCTGCGTGCATGTCTGCGCGCTGGATGATCAGGATGTCTGCATTGGCTGTCAGCGTACCGCCGCCGAAATCACCCGTTGGGGCCGCATGGACAATGCCGAGCGCCGCGAGGTACTGCAACGCTGCCTGGAGCGCGCCCGCGCTTCCGGTCTCTTAATGACTTCCTGATTCACTGTTCGAGGAACACTCATGCCCCGTATTGGAACCCCTCTGTCGTCCTCCGCGACCCGTGTACTGCTGTGTGGCTGCGGCGAGCTCGGCAAGGAAGTGGTGATCGAGCTGCAGCGCCTGGGCTGCGAAGTCATCGCCGTCGACCGTTACGCCAATGCGCCGGCCATGCAGGTGGCTCACCGCAGTCATGTCATCGACATGCTCGATGGTACGGCCCTGCGTGCAGTGATCGAAAAGGAGCGGCCGCACTACATCGTGCCCGAGATCGAGGCCATCGCCACCGCCACCCTGGTCGAACTGGAAGCCGAAGGCTTCAACGTGGTGCCGACCGCGCGTGCCGCGCAGCTGACCATGAACCGCGAAGGCATTCGTCGCCTGGCGGCCGAGGAACTGGGCCTGCCGACCTCGCCGTACCACTTCTCCGACACCTTCGAGGACTACGCCGCAGCGGTGAAATCCGTCGGCTACCCCTGTGTGGTCAAGCCGATCATGAGTTCTTCCGGCAAGGGTCAGAGCGTGCTCAAGAGCGACGCCGACCTGCAGCGTGCCTGGGACTATGCCCAGGAAGGTGGCCGCGCTGGCAAGGGCCGGGTGATCGTCGAGGGCTTCATCGACTTCGACTACGAAATCACCCTGCTCACCGTGCGCCATGTCGGCGGCACCAGCTTCTGCGCGCCGATTGGCCATCGCCAGGAGAACGGCGACTACCAGGAATCCTGGCAGCCGCAAGCCATGAGTCCGAACGCGCTGGCCGAGTCCGAGCGCGTGGCGCTGGCGGTGACCGAGGCGCTGGGCGGGCGTGGCCTGTTCGGTGTGGAGCTGTTCGTCAAGGGCGATCAGGTCTGGTTCAGCGAAGTCTCGCCGCGTCCGCACGACACCGGCCTGGTAACGCTGATTTCTCAGGAACTGTCCGAGTTCGCCCTGCATGCGCGTGCCATTCTCGGCCTGCCGATTCCGGCGATCCGCCAGATGGGCCCGTCCGCGTCGGCGGTGATTCTGGTGGAGGGCAATTCGCAGCAGGCCAGCTTCGCCAACCTCGGCGCCGCACTGAGCGAGGCCGACACCGCGCTGCGTCTGTTCGGCAAGCCCGAGGTCAAGGGCCAGCGCCGCATGGGCGTGGCGCTGGCGCGTGACGAATCCATCGAAGCGGCTCGCGCCAAGGCGCTGCGCAGCGCGCAAGCGGTTCGCGTCCAGTTGTGAGTCGGCATGCGCTGTGGTGGCTGGCGACTGTGCCACTGCTGCCATTGGCGCTGCCTCTGGCCCTGCACACCCGGCGCACGGCATTGCACCTGCCGGTTGCGCAGGGCGAGCCAAGCGGCATCGCTGCCGCGCATCTACCGGGTGAGCCGTTTCGCCTGCTGCTGATCGGTGAATCGACCGTGGCGGGTGTCGGGGTCACGCACTTCGATCAGTCCCTGGCGAATTGTCTGGCAGTCGCCCTGGCCGAGCGCTTGGGGCGGCCGGTACGCTGGCGCGCCTGTGGCGAGAATGGCATCACCGCCGCCGAGGCGCATGAGCGCCTGTTGCCGCTGGCATTGGCGGAGCCGGCCGACCTGGCGCTGCTGGTGTTCGGCGTCAATGACACCACGCATCTCACGCCGAGCAAGCGCTGGCTGCAGGCGCTCGCCGCGATGGCCGATGCATTGGGTGAGCGGGGTTGTCGCGTGGTGTTCAGCGGCGTGCCGCCTTTGCAGCATTTCAGCGCCTTGCCCTGGTTGCTGCGGCAGTTGATGGGCTGGCGGGCCAGCTTGCTGGATCGTGAGCTGCAGAGCCTGGCGCAACGGCTGGGCGCGCTGCACTGCGTGCTGGACCTGCCGTTCGAGGCACATTATCTCGCCGAGGATGGCTATCACCCGTCGGCATTGGGTTATCGGCAATGGGCTGCAGACCTGGCCGAGCGCCTCACTGCGGCGCTGCTGCGTCCGCTTTGATCTTTTCCACCTGCCAGACGCGCACGCTCTTCACCCGGTTTTCCGCCGCCTGGAGAATCTCCAGGCGGTAGGGGCCGATCTTCAGGCAGACACTGCTGTCAGGGATGCTCTCCAGCGCTTCGGTGATCAGACCGTTGAGGGTCTTGGGACCGTCGCTGGGCAAGTGCCAGCCGAGGGTCTTGTTCACTTCGCGAATGTAGGCGGCGCCGTCGATGACCAGGGTGCCGTCTTCCTGCGGGTGGATATCCGGGCTGCGCAGGCTGTCCTGGTTGCTGAAGTCGCCGACGATCTCTTCGAGGATGTCTTCCAGGGTGACGATGCCGATCACGTCGCCATATTCGTCGACGACGATGCCGATGCGCCGCTTCTGCTTCTGGAAGTTGATCAGCTGGGTCGCCAGGGGCGTGTTTTCCGGGATGAAGTAAGGCTCGTTGCAGGCGGCCAGCAACGTGTCCTTGGTCAGTTGGTTGTGGCTCAGCAGGCGGGCGATCTGGCGCATGTGCACCACGCCTTCGATCTGGTTGATGTCGCCACGAAACACCGGCAGGCGTGTGTGCGAAGTGCTGCGCAACTGACCGATGATGATTTCCAGGTCGTCGTCGAGATCGATGCCGGTCACTTCGTTGCGCGGAATCATGATGTCGTCGACCGTGACCCGTTCAAGGTCGAGGATGCTCAGCAGCATGCTCTGGCGATTCAGCGGTAGCTCCGAACCCGATTCGCGCACCACGCTGCGCAGCTCTTCGGTGGACAGGCTGTCGCTGGCGCGCTGTGCCGGGTCGACGCCCAGCAGGCGCAGCAGGCCGTTGCTGATCGCGCTGGTCAGCCACACCACCGGATAGAGTATGCGCAGCAGCAGGCTGAGCACACGGCTGGCGGGGAAGGCCACCAGTTCCGGGCGCAGAGCGGCCAGGGTCTTGGGCGTGATTTCGCCGAAGATCAACACGATGATGGTCAGGCCCGCCGTGGCGATGGCGATGCCGGCTTCGCCCCAGAGGTCCACCGCCAGCACCGTGGCGATGGAGGCAGCGAGAATGTTGACCACGTTGTTGCCGACCAGGATGGTGCCGAGCAGGCGGTCCGGGCGCTCGAGCAGGCGGATGACGCGCTTGGCGCCGCTGTGCCCTTCCTTGGCCAGATGCTTGAGCCGGTAGCGGTTGAGGCTGAGCATGCCGGTCTCGGAGCTGGAGAAGAACGCCGAGCAGAGAATCAGGAAAATCAGCAGGCCGAGTAGGTAGCTCGAATGAATGTCGTCCACGACGTCTGTCTCAGATGTGCAGGATGAATTCGCGTACCAGCT
>CAMPIF010000294.1 GCA_946886245.1 Ectopseudomonas composti
GCTCGGCACTGCTGGCCGAACAGCTCAATGCCGACCTGCTGGTGATCGCCACCGATGTCGACGCGGCCTATGTCGACTGGGGCAAACCCACGCAGCAATCCATCGCCGAAGCCCACCCCGACGCTATCGAAACGCTCGGCTTCGCCGCCGGCTCCATGGGCCCGAAAGTGCAGGCCGCCTGCGAGTTCGCGCGTAACACCGGCAGCACTGCGGTAGTCGGCTCGCTGGAAAATATCGAAGCCATCGTCCAGGGTCGCTCGGGCACGCGCATCAGCCTGAACTACACCGGCATCAACTATCGCTGAGGGAGGTCTCGATCATGTTCACCCCCGGTCACCTGCACCGCGACAACAACGACCGCCCCGAGCACATGCGCCTGCTGCCGCCGTTTTCGGTGGACTTCTATTACGAGGTGCGCAAGGACCCGCAGCAGGGGCCGATGCTGCACATGCGCCTGGTCGGCGACGTGGACGGCCGGCACTTCGAGGAAGAGTTCGAACTGCACCGCGACGTCGCCTTCAACTTCGCCAGCGTGGCGACCCGCATCGCAGCCCGCCATGGCCTGCACCCCAACGCCAGCCCGGTGATGCGCGGCCACGACGAGTACGACAAGGTGTTCGCCGACATCCGCAGCAAACTCAACGTCCAGCCGGGCGAACCGGTGAACCTCGACCACGTACTCTGACGCCGAGTACGCAGCGCCGTAGCCCGGATGAAATCCGGGCGACACTCGTAGGGTGCGCCGCGCGCACCGATGCGATCGTTCAATCGACGCAACACCCGACAGGCACGGCCTGGACTACCCGCGACACCCTCCCCCCGCTCTCACGCCTGCATCGTCCAGCCATGCACACCCATCGCTGCCTGGCGCCCTGCCTCCGAACGGGTCGGGTGCGGATGACAGGTCAGCGCGATGTCCTCGGCCGAGGCGGAGAACTCCATGGCCACGCAATACTCGCCGATCAGTTCGCCCACGCTCGGGCCAATCATGTGCACGCCGAGAATCTGGTCGGTATTGGCGTCAGCGAGGATCTTCACGAAGCCTTCGGTCTCGTGGTTGATCTTCGCCCGACTGTTGGCGGTGAAAGGGAACTTGCCGACCTTGTAGGCGCGCCCCTCGGCCTTTAGCTCCTCCTCGCCCTTGCCGACACTGGCCACTTCCGGGCGGGTGTAGATCACCCCGGGAATTACCCCGTAGTTGACCTCGGCGGCATGCCCGGCGATACGCTCGATACAGGCCACTGCCTCGTCTTCGGCCTTGTGCGCCAGCATCGGCCCGGAGGTGACATCACCGATCACCCACACGCCCGGTACGCCGCTCTGGTGTTTTTCATTGCCGAGCATGCCGCGCTTGTCGGTGTTCAGGCCGACGCTCTCCAGCCCGAGACCTTTGGTGTAAGGGCGTCGACCGATGGCCACGAGTACGTAATCGGCTTCCAGGGTCTCGCTCGTGCCGCCTGCTGCCGGCTCCAGCGTCAGGGTCACGCCGGACTTGCCCGTCTTGGCACCGGTGACCTTGGTGCCGAGCTTGAAGCTCATGCCTTGCTTGCTCAGGGTGCGCTGCAGGGTCTTGGCCGTCTCGCCGTCAAGACCGGGGCAGATGCGCTCGAGGTATTCCACCACCGTGACCTGGCTGCCCAGGCGGCGCCACACCGAGCCCAGCTCCAGACCGATCACCCCGGCACCGATCACCACCAGGTGCTTGGGCACCTCGGGCAGCGACAGCGCGCCGGTGGAGTCGAGGATGCGCACGTTGTCGATCTCCACACCCGGCAAAGGTGTTGGCTCCGAGCCTGTGGCGATGACGATGTTCTTCGTTTCCAGCAGGCGCTCGCCGCCTTCGCTCAGTTTCACCTGCACCCGCCCAGGGCCGTCGATACGCCCCCAGCCCTTGACCCACTCCACCTTGTTCTTGCGAAACAGAAACTCCACGCCCTTGGTCAGCGCTTCGACGCTATCGGCCTTCTGCTTCATCATCTGCATCAGGTTAAGCGTCGGCGTGACCTCCACCCCCAGTGTGCTCAACTCACCACCGGCGGCAGCCTCGTAGAGTTCGGATGCATGCAGCAAGGCCTTGGACGGCATGCAGCCGACGTTCAGGCAGGTACCACCTAGCGTTTCGCGCCCTTCCACGCAGGCTACCTTCAGACCCAGTTGCCCGGCGCGAATAGCCGCGTTGTAGCCGCCGGGGCCGGCGCCGATGATGACCACGTCATAGCTGCTCATAGCTTTGTCCTCGAATCAGGGAAGTTTGCCAGCCACCGCAGCCGTGACGGCCGGGCGCACGCGCAAGAGGTGGAAGAACAGAAACGCCAACACGGCGAATAGCGCATTCAAGGCAACCATAGGCCAGGCCGAGCCATCCTGCAGGGCACCGAGCAGCAGGCCTGCCAAGGTGGCGCCGGCCATCTGCGAAAAGCCCATCAGCCCCGCAGCCAACCCGGCACGCTGCGGATTGGGAATCACCGCGCCGGCCACCGCTGCCGGCAGCAGCATGCCACCGCCCAGCGTCACCACGACCTGCGGCAGCGACAGCCCCAGCAGCGACAGACCGAACAGCAGGTAGGTCGCCAGGGTCAGCAACGACCCGAGCAGCACCAGCGCGACGCCGATGCCGACCACCTTCTGCGGCCCCAGGCGCTGCACGTTGCGCAGGGTGAACAGCGCGCCGCAAAGCAGACCGGAAACGATCAGGGCGAAGGTCAGCCCGTATTGCGCGGCGCTCAGCCCCAGCAGGCCGATGTACACCGACGAGGAACCCGCCACCACCACGAACATCGCACCATAGGTGCAGGCGATGGTCAGCGCCAAGGCGCGGCAACTGGGCCACACCTGCAGGTAACTGGCCCACAGGCCTTTGAGCCGACCAGCCAGGGGATCGCGCTGCAGATGGCTCTCACGATAACGGGTAAGCACCGCCAGCAAGGCCAAGCTGCCAAGCACCACGGTCGCCAGCAGCGGCGCGCGCCAGCCGCCGTACTGGGTCAGCAGGCCGCCGACCACCGGCGACAGGACGATGGCCGCGAACATGCCCAGCACGGTCAGAGCCAGGGCCGGCGCCGCCTGTTCCTGCCACACGTCACGGACGATGGCACGCGCCAGCACCAGCGCCGCACAGGCGCCCAGGCCCTGCAGCACACGCATGCCGATCAGCACCTCGATGTTCGGCGCCAGCAGCATGCCCAGAGTCGCCAGCAGATAAAGACTCAGCCCGGCGAGCAATACCGGGCGGCGCCCCAACCGATCCGACAGCGGCCCGAGCAGCAACTGGCCAAGGCCAAAGGCGCCGACGAACAGCGACAGCGCCAACAGACTGCTCCCGGGTTCGGCCTGCAGACCACGCTCCAGCTCACCAAGGGCGGGAATCAGCAACTGCGTGGAGGTTTCCCCCAGTGCGGTGAGCAGCATCAGGATGATCAACAGAACACGGGAAGGCTGCATGACGGGGCTCCAATGGACAGCGACTGGCGGCTATTTATATTTCGAACATAATATGAAACATTGAATGTCGTCCATCATATTTATCTGGAGCCCGCATGACCGCCTTGTCCCGAGACACCCGCCTCGCCACCTGGATCGCCGAGGAACAGGCCATTCGCAACCAGCTCGCCGCTCCCGGCACCCTCAGCCTGGCGGAAGTAGCCGCCATGACGCCGATGGATTTCTTCGACGGCATCGGCCGTGGCGACCTGCCCTCGCCACCGATCAACGCGGTGCTCGACTTCACCCCGGTGCAATGGGCCAGCGGCCTGTTCGTCTTTCAGGGCACGCCCGATCAGCGCCACTACAACCCGCTGGGCAGCGTGCACGGCGGCTACATCGCCACCCTGCTCGACTCCTGCATGGGCTGCGCCGTGCATACCCTGCTCAAGACGGGCCAGGGCTACACCACTGCGGACCTGCGAGTGAGCTACATCCGCGCGCTGCGCAGCGAAGTCGGTCCGGTACGCGCCGAAGGCCGCATCATCCACGTCGGCCGCTCCACCGCGCTGGCCGAAGGCCGCCTGTACGACGTCGACGAACGCCTCTACGCCGTCGCCTCCACCACCTGCCTGATTCTCGACATGAACGCGCCGCGCCAGAACAGCGACGCAAGTGTAAGATGACAGCCAGCATCTGATAGACGAGAAAGCCCATGCGCTATTCGGAAGACCACAAGGCCAAGACCCACCAACGCATCATCGAGGAGGCGGCCCTGCGCTTTCGCCGCGATGGTGTCGGCGCCACCGGCCTGCAGCCGCTGATGAAGGCACTGGGCCTGACCCATGGCGGTTTCTATGCCCACTTCAAGTCCAAGGACGATCTGGTGGAAAACGCCCTGCGCCATGCGGTGGATGAACTGTCCCGCAGCACCGAGGCGCTGGCCAAGGATGCCGAGGCGCCGCTGCCACGCTTTATCGCCGGCTACCTGTCCAGCGCGCACCGTGCCAACCCGGGCAGTGGCTGCCCGCTGCCGACCATGTCCGCCGAGCTGGGCCAGCGTGGCGAGGCCAGCGAAACCACCGACGCCCTGGTGCGCGACCGTCTGGCCCTGATCGAGAACAGCCTGGGTGGCGATGATGCCGCCGAGCAGAGCGTGCTGTTGCTCTCGACCATGGTCGGCGCCCTGCTGCTATCGCGTAGCGTCAAGGACCCGGAGCTGTCGGACCGCCTGCTGAAGACGACCCGTCGTCTGTTGATCGAACAGGTGCAGGGGCAATAGCAGACAGGCAAGCGTTGCGCATGGCGCACCCTACGCTCCGTGACATATCCGTATGGGTGCGCGACATACCCGTAGGGTGCGCCGCGCGCACCAGCTTTCCACACGAGCGCAGGCGGGTTTCGTGGCAAGTCGAAGACCTGCGTCACCCCGGTGCGCAGGGCGCACCCTACGCTCCGTGACATACCGGCAGGGTGCGCGACATACCCGTAGGGTGCGCCGCGCGCACCAGCTTTCCACATGAGCGCAGGCGGGTTTCGTGGCAAGTCGCAGACCAGCGTCACCCCGGTGCGCATGGCGCACCCTACGCTCCGTGACATACCGGCAGGGCGTACCCTACCGCCCGCTCGAACCATCTGATATCACTTGTAGCGCGCAGCCGCCTGGTCGCGCGACAGGTTCGGCCCCAGCACGGCGCGGGCGGCGACGAAGGCGTCCCAGTCGGCTGCATCCGGCAGCGAGGGTATGGTCACCAGTTCGCCCTGATCGAAGCCGGCCAACGCCGCATCGACCATCTCGCCCACTTCCATGATCATCGACGGCGGCAACGCGGAGGCATCGGTGCCGCTGCGCTCCCAGATTTCGGTGCGCGTCACGCCCGGCATCACCGCCTGCAACTGCACCCCCGAACCACGCAACTCACCTGCCAGGGTCTGGGTCAGGCTCAGCACATAGGCCTTGGTCGCGCTGTACACCGCATTGAACATCTCCGGCGCCAGCGCCACCACCGAACCAAGATTGATGATGCCGCCACGCCCCGCCGCGGAGAAATTGGCCGCAGCCGCTGCGGCCAAACGCGTCAGCGCCACGACGTTGAGCTGGATCATGGTCTCGGCCTGGTCCAGGTCGGCGGCAGCCAGCGGACCGTTCATGGCGACACCGGCGTTGTTGATCAGCAACGCGATGCTCGAGTCCTCGCGCAAACGCTTTTCCACCTTGAGCACATCGGCCTTGCTGGTGAGATCCGCCGGCATCACCTCGATTGCAACGCCGTACTCGGCGCCCAGGCGCTTGGCCAGCGCATCGAGGCGCTGGGCATCGCGCGCCACCAGCAGCAAGTCATGACCACGTCGGGCCAGGCGTTCGGCATAGGTGGCGCCGATGCCGGACGAGGCACCAGTGACCAGAGCGGTTCCGAGGGTGGATTGGGCATTCATGGCAGGTCTCCTGGGTGGCGTGATGAGTGAGAGG
>CAMPIF010000295.1 GCA_946886245.1 Ectopseudomonas composti
AGCCAGCCTTGCGGGTCGTCCGCCCAGCCTTGCAGCTCGCCAGCCAGTGCCTGCTCGACCTGGGCGCCGAAGCGCACCTCGGCCTCACGATCCTGGCTGTCGCGCTTGCCGAACCATAATCCATGGCGCGCGGCCGCGACTTCGCTGGCGCTGCCGCCGGCACCGAACCACCAGTCGAGCAGCGGCTGCCAGGCATGCATCAGCTGCGGTGGTAGGCGGTGATACGCAGCACTTCTTCCTTGGAGCCAAGGTAGACCGGCACGCGCTGGTGCAGGGAAGTGGGCTGGATATCGAGAATACGCTGGCTGCCGTCGGTGGCTGCGCCACCGGCCTGCTCGATGATCATCGACATCGGGTTGGCCTCGTACATCAGACGCAGCTTGCCCGGCTTGTCCGGCTCGCGGGCGTCACGCGGGTACATGAACACGCCACCACGGGTGAGGATACGGTGCACGTCGGCCACCATCGAGGCGATCCAGCGCATGTTGTAGTTGCGCCCCAGCGGTCCGGTTTCACCGGCCAGCAGCTCGGAGACATAGCGCTGCACCGGGGCTTCCCAGTGGCGCTGGTTGGACATGTTGATGGCGAATTCCTTGGTGGACTCCGGCACCTTGATGTTGTCATGGGTGAGCACGAAACTGCCCAGCTCACGATCCAGGGTGAAACCCTTCACGCCATCGCCGAGGGTCAGCATCAGCATGGTCTGCGGGCCATAGATGGCATAGCCGGCCGCGACCTGCTGGGTACCCGGCTGGAGGAAGGCCTCTTCGCCCAGATCACCGGTTTCACCGTTACGTTCAGGGCTGCGCAGCACCGAGAAGATGGTGCCGACCGAGACGTTGACGTCGATGTTGCTGGAGCCGTCCAGCGGGTCGAACACCAGCAGGTAAGCGCCTTTCGGATACTTGCCGGGGATCTGGTAGGCGTTGTCCATTTCCTCGGACGCCATGCCGGCCAGGTGACCGCCCCATTCGTTGGCTTCGAGCAGGATCTCGTTGGAGATCACGTCGAGCTTCTTCTGCACTTCGCCCTGCACGTTCTCGCTGTCCAGGCTGCCCAGCACGCCGCCGAGGGCGCCCTTGGAAACCTGGTGGCTGATCGCCTTGCAGGCCCGCGCCACGACTTCGATTAGAAAACGCAGGTCGGCCGGGGTGTTGTGGCTGCGAGTCTGCTCGATCAGGTAGCGGCTCAGGGTGACGCGGGACATGGACGGCTCCGGAAAGGGGAAAAATCGCGCGCAGTTTAACCCGAGTCGCCGCGCAATGCTGCCTGCCGGGATGGATGGCTGAGATCGACGCCTGCCAGCAGCCCGCAAACGCGATTGCGCCCGTCGCGTTTGGCCTGGTACAGCGCGGCGTCGGCTGCCTGCAGCAGCTCGTCGAGTGCCTGGCCCTGCTCGGGCCAATGGGCCAGGCCGGCAGACAGGGTCACACGCTGGTCGCCGCCACGGGTGGCGACATCGCGAGTCGCCAGTTGCGCGCAGATGCTCTGCAGGCGTTCGCTGGCCTCGCGCGGATCGGCGCCCGGCAATATCAGCAGGAACTCTTCGCCACCAATACGAAACACCGCATCGGTGCTGCGCAGGTTATCCAGCAGGTGCTGCGCGACGACCTTGAGCACGTCGTCGCCGACCAGGTGGCCGCATTCGTCGTTGAGGCGCTTGAAGTGATCGAGATCGATCAGGGCCAGCGCCAGCGGCAGGTTCTCGCGCTGCGCCCTGGCCAGTTCGCGCTCGAAGAACTCATCCAGATAACGACGGTTGTACAGCCCGGTCAGTGGATCACACAGGGCCTGCTCGCGCAGTTGCTCGTGCAGGCTGGAGATGGTGCGCAGACGCTCCTCACTCAGCGCCAGCGCCTCGGCCAGCTTGAGTTCACTGAGGTGGCGCTGGGTCACGTCGCGGATGTAGAGCATATGGCCGAGCTGGGTCGGACCATGGCGGGTGGCGCGCTGGATGGCGCGCACGCGCACCTCGTAGTAGCGCGCGGCACTGGTCAGCGTCAGCGGCAGGTCCTGCTCGGGGCCGCTGTGTTCTTGCAGCGACTGCTGCAGATCGGCACCGAAAACCGGCCACTGCCCCAACTCGGTGCCTTGCCATCCCGCTTGCAGGCCTGCCAGTTTCAGCGCCGCCGGGTTGGCCTCGATCACCCGTCCACGCGGGTCGATCACCAGCACCGGATCGAGCAAGGCTTCGAGCAGCAGATGACGGGCCACCGGCAACAGGTCGAACAGACGCACCCCGACGATCAACCAGGAGAACGCCATCAGGGTGAACGCGAAACTGAAGGGCGTCGGGTCGAAGCCGAACAGCGTCCAGCCGAACCCCACATAGCCGATATTGGCCACCCAGGGCACGGCGGTGACCAGCACGAAGGCCAGATAGTGACGGCGATGCAGCCCCTGGCTCAGTGCTGCGGCACGCGTCACCACGCCCATGCAGAACGCCATGAACAGGTAGACGTAGACGGCGGTGGCGTAGAACAGCGGGCCATGCTCATAGCGCACCGGCGCACCCAGGCTGGCGTCGACCGGCGCACTACCGGCCCCGTAGAACAGACCATGCCAGGGGTTGCTCAGCGCCAGCCCCCAGACCAGCAGCGGCACCAGGCTCAAGCCGAGGATGCTGCTGCGTGCCAGCGGCGCGCGCATGCTGTTGACGTATTGCCAGAGGAAGACGGCCCAGAACGTCGGCGTGGAAACGATGCCGGGCCAGGCCATGCTGGCCCAGAACATCTTGCAGTCGGCACTGAGGAAGGTCATTTCCAGCGCAGCAGCCACCATCCACCAGAGGCTGGCCAGATGCAGCAGGATGAAGCTGTCACGTCCGGGAAAGTCGCGCTGGCGGGTCACCCAGTGCGCCAGCAGGATCACCCCGAGGCACACCAGCAGCGTCACCAGCACCGGCGCCGAGAAACTCCAGCCGGAAGCCATGCAGGCCTGCATCAGCGACTCCTCCGCATTCCCGACGAAGCAATGCGTGAGTCGCATACGCAAGCGACGCGAGGCGACTGGACGATGACGCGAATCGAAATACGCAAGGGCCTTCCTGACCTTCGATGCTGGATTGGCGCGGGGTGCCTAAGATACTGCAAAAGCCCTGCCGCTTGTTGGTCCATGCCGCTCAGGCATCTGGCGGGCGGCGCAGCACACTGGCGGCCATCGCGGCCAGCAACCCGACTCCCACCAGCAGTACAGCCCAGAGTCCCCAACGCTGCCAGTCCTGACTGGAGCCGGCTTGGGATTCGACCGAAGCGGCAACCGGCTCGGCCAACTCGGCACGACCAAGATTGGCGAGTCTTTCCGCCTGATAGCCAGGGATCAGGGTATGCAGCGGCAGGGCTGCCGACTGTGCATTCGGGTTACCCAGCGCCAGCCGATAGGGCGGCTTGCCACGCGCGAGAAACACCAGCTGCGTGGCGCGCAGTGCGACCTGCATGCGCGGCACATCCACGCCCAGGCCGCCGCCACGCGCATCCACCTGCATGCGCAGCTGTCGCACCGGCCAACCGGGCAGGATCAACTCATCGTTGATGACTTCGCGCCCAGCCTCGGGCAGACGATAGAGAACGCCGTTGACCAGCTGACGCCAGGCGCCCTGGTCACTGCTGCGCGCCTCGAAGCGCAGTGGCGCCAGGGTGTTGCTCTGTTCCAGATCGACACGCAGTCGCTCCAGAGGCAAGGGCAGGGGCAACTGCCACTGGTAATGCCCGTCAGCGTTGGCCTGCGCCGCCATGGGCTCGGACCACACCAGAGGCGCCGCCTGATGAGCCTGGCGCTGACTGCGCAGGGAAACGGCCTGCAGTTGCGGGGCCTGGGCAGGGCTGTGCCACAGCAGGCGCAGATAACGGGCACGCTGGCCGGGCAGTTCGACCTGGCGCTGATCGATGCGCTCGTCGGCGAAGCTCAGGCGCGCCACCTGCCCTTCTCCCCAACTGCGCCAGTGCTGCAGATCGTCACTGGCTTCGATGCTGAAACGCTGAAAGCCGTCTTCGGCTCCGCTCCAGTCCAGGCTCAGACGTACCAGCGGCGCGTCGATGGCGCTGGCGTCGAGCAACCAGCCCCGCAGTTGCTGCTCGCTTTCGGCCGGCGCCTCGCCGCGCAGCTCGATCAGCGTGCCAGTGGTGCTGCGTTCGACGCGTAGCGCGGGCATCTCCTGGGCATCGACGCGGCCCCTCAACGGGAACCCGCTTACGCCATGCTCCTGTTCCTGCTGCACGCTCTCGCTGCGTCCCGGAATCAGCGCATAGGCCTGCATCTGACCATTGCTGTCGAATACGCGCAGATCACGCAAATCGCTATGCCCAGCGGCGAGGTGAGCGGCGAAGGGCAGCTCCAGGCGATACCAGGGCCCCTCGCCAGCGAGTTGCAGGGCAGCGCCATGCCGGTAGTCCTGAGGCTTGTCACTGGCCTGGCTGAGCGCACTCAGCGACAACCCCAGGAGCAGACACCAACGAACGAGCTTCATACGGCAGACTCCTGTTCGTCAGCAGCCGACTCTTCGGCCTTGCGCGGCGGTAGCGGGGCGAAATAGCCGACCACCAATAGCAGCACACCGACGCCGATGAACGAGACGATGCGCTCCAGGCCGCCCCGGTTGCCCAGCTCAACAAAGAACAACTTGGCCACCACCAGGGCAATCAGCGCGGCGCCGACCAGCCACAGTTCACGACGCACGCGCAAATGGCCGAACAGCATCAGCGCCAGGGCGATCAGCGTCCAGACGATGGACCAGCCGGCCTGCACCAGCATCGAGTCGAACAGTGCCGACCTCTGCCAAGGCACGCCGCCCCAGTGGTGCGCGGTACGCATCACCATCACCGTCAGCAGGGCGAACAGCGAAACACCTGCCACGCCCTGCACCAGCGGCAGCGCCCGCACCGGCGCCAGGCCGAAGCGCGGCAGGGCATCGCGCGCCCAGACGAACAGCGCGCCCAGGCACAACAGCAAACCCAACTCCAGTGGATTGAACAGCGGCAGATACGGCAGCGGATCGCTGTCGCCGGCGCTATTGGCGTTGGCCAGCCAGAACCAGGCGAGCATCAATGCGGCCAGAGGTGCCGCCGCCCACAGCCGGTACTCGCGCTCGAAGCTGGTCACCGGCCAGGGCAGGCGTCGCGCCTGCGCCATCGCCCACAGATAGGCAGTCGGCAGCAGCGCCCACCCCAACCAGCGCCAGGCGTTGTAGTGATCGGACAGGCTCAGCAGCAGATAGCGCAGCTCCAGCGCCAGCACCCCGAGCAGCAGCCAGCAACCGAGCACATGGGCGACGCTGGCTGCCGTACGCGGCAGCAGATCGACCAGGGATCGCAGGATAAGCAGGTGCACCGTGATCACGGCAGCCCAGCCCACCCAGCCGAAGTGCGCGGCTGGATGGTAGAAGGAATGCCAGGCATGGATCAGGATCAACCCTGCCACCGGCGCCAGCAGGCTGCCCAGCGTGGCCAACTCGCTCCAGCGGGTGCGCAACGCCAGCAGCATCCAGATCAGAGCCGACAGCGCTGCCACTACCAGCAACACGCTGGCCTGCATATCTACAGTCACGAAGCGCATCACTTCACTGGCCAGTGCCAAGGCCCACCAGGCAGCGCCCCAGGCCAGCAGCAACTGGCCCAGACGCTGCAGGCTGACGCCATCGAGGCCGCTGTCGCGTCCGCTGCGCGCCAGGTTGTGCAGGCGCCAGGCACCAATCTGTGCAGCCAGGCCAAGTACGGCGGGCGTCCAGAAGCCGGTGTGCGCCAGCGGCGACAGGCCTTCGCCACTGATGCCCGACAGCAGCAACGGCCCGGCCGCGAGGAAGGCCAGGCCGGCGAAGACCTGCAGCGCCAGGCTGAACAGGAAAGCTGCGCGCTGCTGCAGATACAGCGCCAGCCACAGAA
>CAMPIF010000296.1 GCA_946886245.1 Ectopseudomonas composti
TCATAGAAGGAGCCGCGCACGGCGATCCCGGCGGCAATCCGGTTGCTGCCGCCCTGCTGGCCGCGATCGAAGAACATCGGCTGCCGAGGGACACGTTCCTCGCAATGATCGATGCGCGGATAGGCGATCTCTACAATGACCCGTTTCCCACCCGCAATGAGCTGGAAGGCTATGCCGGCGAAACCGCATCGGCTCTGATCCAGCTGGCGAGCCTCGTGCTGGCGGGATTGGCGGCGTTGGTCGTCCACTTCTTTCAAGACACGATCAGCGCCCGGGCGGTCCTCGTGGCCTATATGCCGGTTGTCGCCGGGTTGGGCGGCAACGCCAGCGCCCAGGCGATGGCCGTACCCGGTGCAGCGAACAGCAGCGGCGCAATCAGATAGATGAATGCCAACCCGGCCAGGCCCAGCCAGGGCAGCAGGCGATTCTCCCAGGCGTTCGCCGCTTCGGGCATCGAGCGCAATTGCCAGTAGCTGAACAGCAGCGCCATACCAAGCATCAGCGCGCCCAGCGGCGAACCGTCGAGCAGGCTTTCGTGGCCATGGTCCAGGCCGCTGACGAACGCCAACGCCGCGCCCACCTGCAGCAACAGCGCGAACGCACGCGCCAGCGGCCGCCCCTGACGCAGGCCCAACCAGAAGATGCCGGCGCCTTCCACGGCCCAGGCCGCTGCCGTCCAGCGCGCATCCAGGCCGAGCGGAATGGCCAGGCTGGCGAACACCACGCCGAGCGCCAGGCAGGTTTCCACCAGCAACAGCGTGCGGTCGCCAGCACGCGCCTTGAGCAGCCGTGCCAGTAATAGATAGAACAGGCCCAGACCCAGGGCGCTGAAGGCCGCAGCGAACTCGATATGTCGCACCAATGCGACTTGCAGACCGAAGCCGATCAGCGGCGGGCCGAACAAGGTGGTGGCATCGACGTAGTCGCCACGGCGCAGCGACCAGCGCAGCAATTCGTCACGCGCCTCAGGCGCATCCGCTGCATCGCGCAGGGTGCGGCGGGCGAACAGCAGGCCGATGGCCAGGTACATCAGGAAGAACAGGATCAAAAATGGCTGAGTGCTGCCCAGCAGTTCCGGCGTGTAGGAACGCAGCCCCCAGGCGAAACCGATGCCGAAGGTGCCGACGAAGCCGATCAGATTGAGCAGGCGCCAGGCCTTGAACCAGGCGATGGCGAAAATGCCGGCATTGAGCAGGGCGAAGTAGGAAAACAGCGCGACATGATTGCCGCTACCGGTGGAAGTGAGGATTGGCGCAGCGAAGCCGCCCAGCGCCGCAGCAGCCGCCAGGCCAAGCGCGTTCTGCTGCACGGCAAGGATGGCCGAGAACAGCGTCACCGCCACCAGCAGGCCGAGGGCCAGGCCAGGGTCCAACAACGGATGCAGGCGCATGGCGGCGAATACTGTCAGATACAGCACGGCGATACCGGTGCCCTGCAGCACCAGAGCGTAATTGCGATTGCGTCGGCGCAGCCACCAGCCCAGACCGAGTAACGCCAGTGCACTGGTTGCAACACCCATGTAGCGCAGCTCCACCGGCACCTCGACACCTTCGGTGGCGTAACGCAGGAGGAAGGCCAGACCGAGGAACAGCAGTACCACGCCAACCCGCAGCACGGTGTTACCGCCAAACAGCCAGGCCTTGGCGGCAGCGATACCACGCTCGATCAGATTCGGCTCGCGCGGCGGTTGCTCGCGCCAGGGGCTTTGTTGCGGTGCCGGTTGGCGCTGGTGGGCGATCTGCGCGGCCAGTGGCGCAGGTTGCTCGACAGGCTGCGCTGTTTCGACTTCCGGCAGCGGATCGAGCGTCCACTCCAGTTCGGGCTGCGGCTGCGGCTCTTCGGCAGCGGTCGGCTCGGGCACTGGGCTGACGACGGGTTCGACGGAGGCCGGCTCCGGCTCGCTGCGCTCACCCTGCTCGACCTTGACCAGGCGTTCGTGGATGGCGCGAGTTCCGTGATCGAAGCGTTCGGCGAAGTCCTTGAGCTGCGCAGTCAATTGCGCGTTACGCGTCTCCAGCCCCTGCAGGCGCAGCGCCTGACCCAGACTGAGGCCGATCAACCCGCCAAGCAGCGCGCCCGTGACCGATTCGCTGGCGCCCACACCGAGCACCAAACCGACCAGCATGAAGATCCATTGCATGCGTTATGTCCCAACCCTGAGAAAGAGGTCGCCTCGCGTTCCTGCTGCGGCCCGAGACGGGCACCAGTATAGGAGTCGCACCCCAGATAGACGACTGCCAAGTCGTTCACAGGCACAACGCAAAGCGATCAGCCGCCAGTCGGTGCTTCACAAACGCTGTGCGCCCGCTATCATCGCCGCCCCGTGACCGTAGGGCGGACTCGGGCGCGAAGCGAACAGTCCGCCGCACAAGACAGGCCTACCCGAGCATCATGATAAAGCCCCGCCTGATAGCCGCTGCAGAGATCGACCGCCTGGAAACCTGGGCCAAATACACGGCCGACATGTGCCATAGCTGCATGTCCACCTGCTGCACCATGCCGGTTGAGGTGCGTCTGAACGATCTGATCCGCCTGGAGCTGGTCGACGAGTTCGAGCGCAGCGAGCCGCCGAAGAATATCGCCAAGCGCTTGCAGAAGGACGGCATCGTCGAGCGCTTCAACCAGAAGTCGGGCATCTTCACCCTGATCCGCATGTCCAATAACGACTGCCTGTTTCTCGACCGCAAGACACGCCTGTGCAGCGTCTACGAAAAACGCCCGGACACCTGCCGTCATCATCCCAAGGTCGGCCCACGGCCAGGCTATTGCGCGTACAAGCCGAAGTAAGGCTGGTCACGCGGGCACTGGTGCGCACAGCGCACCCTACGAAGCACGGCGCAGGCCGATAACACGCCCGACGCAGGCTGGGGGTTGCAGGTTCTGCTGTTCGGCAGCCAGGTGCGCCACCCGCTCGGCCACCTGTTCGTCGAACAGCGCCGCACGGCCAGCGGCGCTGTCGATATTCATCAGCATCTGCTCGCTTTCCGCCAGGCTGGCGGCTTCGCCCGGCCGATAGAGGCCATGGTGGATATGCAGGCGCTTGGCGTCATGCGCCAGCAACTGGGTGCGCACCTCGACCCGCTCGCCCTCCTTCACCTCCGCCAGGAAGTTGAGGTGACATTCCAGGGTGTACAGCGTGTGGCCGGTGCGAGCGCGGCCGGCTTCGTCCAGGCCCAGCACGTCCATCAGCGCATCGGTGGCGTGGCTGAAGATCAGCAGATAGAAGGCATCACGCAGGTGCCCGTTGTAGTCGACCCAGTCGCGGGAGATAGTGGTTTGGTAGCTGGTCATCGGCTTGACTGGCATGCATGCGACTCCTGAAGTGCCCGTAGGGTGCGCCGTGCGCACCGGGAATGACTCGGTTTACTCGGCGAACTCGAAGCCATGCCTGGCCTTGGTCTGGCGGATCGCCTCCAGCACCGCCAGCAGGCAATCGTCGCGATAGCGCTCCAGAGCCTCCAGGCTGCGTTCGCCTTGCTGCTCGGCGGTGCCTTCGACCACGGCATCGATCAAGCCCTCGGTCAGCTCCGGCGCCTGCAGATAGGTCCAGGGCAGCTTCAGCGCCGGGCCGAACTGAGCCATGAAGTGGCGCATGCCAGCCGGGCCACCGGCCAGGGTGTAGGTCAGAAAGCTGCCCATGAACGACCAGCGCAGACCGGCACCGAAGCGGATCGCGTCGTCGATTTCGCCGGTAGTGGCCACGCCGTCGTTGACCAGGTGCAGCGCCTCACGCCACAGCGCCTCGAGCAGGCGGTCGGCGATAAAGCCCGGCACCTCCTTGCGTACGTGCAGCGGACGCATGCCCAGCGACTGGTACACCTTGATCGCTGCCTGCACCGCGTCGGGCGCTGTCTTGGCTCCGCCCACCACCTCCACCAGCGGCAGCAGATACACCGGATTGAACGGATGGCCGACCACGCAGCGCTCGGGATGCTTGGCGTCTGCATAGAACTCACTGGGCAGCAGACCCGACGTGCTGGAACCGATCAGTACGTCCGGACGCGCTGCGGCGCTGATCTGCGCATGCAGCTCGCACTTGAGGTCGAGGCGTTCGGGCGCGCTTTCCTGGATGAAGTCGGCATCGCGCACGCAGTCTTCGATGCTATCGACGAAACGCAGACGCTTCAGCGAAGCGCCAGACGCCAGGCCCTGCTTTTCCAGCGCCGGCCAGGCGTTGCTCAGACGCGTGCGCAGCGCAGCCTCGGCGCCTGGCGCCGGGTCCCAGGCGATGACGTCGAGGCCGTGGGCCAGGGCGCGGGCGATCCAGCCGGCGCCGATGACGCCGGTGCCCAGAGCGGCGAAGGTCTTGATGTCGGTGACGAAGGTCATGGTTGAACTCCGGTAGCCCGGATGCGATCCGGGAAATTGGCGTTAGGGAATGCTCCCGGATTACATCCGGGCCAAGGGACTGTCGCGGCTAAAGCCCCTCCCACAAGAGCAGCGCAAACCTGTGGGACGGGCCGGGCGGCGTTGCGCTTTAGCCGCGACGCTTGAGCTTCATCTTCTCGCGCCCTTCGGCCGGGGTCAGGGCGCGGCCGCCGAGGCGTTCGATGATCTCGATGGCGCGCTCGACCAGTTGGCCGTTGCTCGCATGTACGCCACGGTCCAGCCAGATGTTGTCCTCCAGCCCTACCCGCACGTGGCCGCCGAGCAGCATGGCCTGGGCGACCATGGGCATCTGCATGCGGCCGATGCCAAAGCCGGCCCAGGTGATGCCCGGCGGCAGGTTGTCGGCCATGGCCTTCATGGTCGTGGTGTCGGCCGGTGCGCCCCAGGGAATGCCCAGGCACAGCTGGATCAGCGGGTCGTCCAGCAGCCCTTCCTTGATCATCTGCTTGGCGAACCACAGGTGGCCGGTGTCGAAGATTTCCAGCTCGGCCTTCACGCCCAGTTCTGTGATGCGCTTGGCGCCGGCACGCAGTTGCGCCGGGGTGGAGACGTAGATGAAGTCGCCGTCGCCGAAATTCAGGGTGCCGCAGTCCAGGGTGCAGATTTCCGGTAGCAACTCCTCGACATGCGCCAGGCGGGTGATCGGCCCGACCAGATCGGTACCGGCACCGAACTCCAGCGGCTGCTCGCCCCGGCCGATCTCCAGGTCACCGCCCATGCCAGCGGTGAGGTTGATGATCACGTCGGTGTCGCTTTCGCGGATGCGCTCGACCAACTCACGGTACAGCGCCACGTCACGGCTTGGCTTGCCGGTCTGTGGGTCGCGCACATGGCAATGGGCGACGGTGGCGCCGGCCTTGGCTGCCTCGATGGCGGCGGCAGCGATCTCCTTGGGGGTGACCGGGATCGCCGGGTGCTTGCCGACGGTGTCGCCAGCGCCGGTCACCGCGCAGGTGACGATAACCTCGTAGTTCATTTTCGACTGTCCTTTTCCTGGGGCGAACGAGTGCCGACGGCAGGGCCGCAGACGTTTTGCAAAAAGGTGAATCAGCGCCGGCTCACCCGGCGCCTCGGTATCAGTTGCCGGCGACCAGCGCGGCGCTGGCGGGCTTGCCGTCCAGCGTAGTGACGCCCTCGAGCCAGGCCTCGACCACCTGCGGATTGGCCTTGATCCAGTCACGCGCTACCTGTGCAGGCTGCTTGCGATCCATGATCGGCTGCATCAGCTCGGCTTCCTGCGCGCTGGTGAAGCGCAGGCTGGTGAGCAGACGGTTGGCGTTGGGGCAGCGTTCGGCATAATCCGGCGCGGTAACGGTGGACACCGTGGCGGCACCGTCATTGGGGCCGAACACGTCTTCGGTGCCGGTCAGATAGGTGATCTGCATCGACAGGTTCATCGGGTGCGGTCTCCAGCCGAAGAACACCACCGGTTTCTCGTTGCGCGCAGCGCGGCCGACGGCGGCGAGCATGCCAGC
>CAMPIF010000297.1 GCA_946886245.1 Ectopseudomonas composti
GTGCAAGCCTCTCCCAGCCGAACCTGCAACTCCAGCGCCTCCTGCCCTTCCAGTTCCAACCGATAGTGGATGATCTGTCGCTCTGCATCTGATGACATGACCCAGCCTCCGATTGCATTTGATGCTCCCTCAGGCTATTAGATCGCCCCTAGAAAAGCGGTCTCCATACGACCACAGTGACTATCAGATCTCAACGCCACAAAGCGCCATTTCAAAGAATAGACCTGAACTAGTCAACGTATCGATACTTCATCAAGAAAAGATAGCGGCAGAGAGCCTTACGTGAACAGAAAAAAAGAGAAAACCATCATTCATGTCGTAGACGATGACCACGGCATACGGGCAGCCCTTAATCGGTTGTTCGTACATGCAGGCTACGATGCAAGGCTGTACTCAAGCGGAGCTGATTTTATCGAAAAATATGACAACAGCCCCGGCTGCGTGATTCTTGACCTTGCAATGCCTGGCCTCAGTGGCGAGCAAGTCCTTTACGAAATAACCAGCGCCCGATTCAACTTGGTCGTATTGATTCTCACTGGCCATGCGACAATCAGCACCGCAGTGAATTTGATTAAAGCTGGCGCAGTAGACTTGATAGAAAAGCCATTTGACAACGAGCAATTACTTGACAAGGTTAACAAACTGCTAGAGTCGGCTCAGTCTTTTTTTGCCAAAAATATACTAATCGCTGATTACCAAAAACGTGTCTCAGCCTTAACGCCTAGCGAACGGTCCGTGATGGAGCTCTTGCTGACAGGTATGACCAGTCAAGAAATTGCCGACCATCTTCACAACAGCAAAAAAACAATTGATATTCATCGTGCTCGCGTGATGAAAAAAATGCACGCAACCTCTCTTCGCGACCTGCTCGAGGGATGGATAAGACTAAATGCATAAATTCCGGCGGATCGCCACGAAAGTCAAAAATCGTTATAGCATCAACACCCCTCCCCCAACATAGGTACCAATACCTATATCCAAATCAGGGTAACCACCAGTATCCTGAAGACAACTCAATGCGCTATTGGCTCGTCACCTTACTAGCGAAAATCGCATCTATCACCACCGTCATCCCCTGAACCAGAATATTAATCACCCGCCACATGAACTTCATAAACTATAGGGTTTTCTGGAAGGATAGATACTCCAGCTATGAGGGTGGAAACTCAGCATTCCTGAAAGATGCCGGACTCGAAGCCTCCGAACAAATAGTGTGGCTGACTGACTATGATCTACCATGGAAGGACCATGCCAGCAAAATTATTCGAGAAGATCAAGAGATCATGACGGGAAAGATCAGCCAGGTTAAGTCAACGATACTATTACCAATGGCCGACAACGCCCTACACCTCATTCATATACAAAAGCACCCAATTACAACAAGCTGCGGCCGGATCACCGGACTTATCTGCGTTTACTACGAACCAAGCACAGCCTCGCCCTTACAACAGCGCCCCTTTCCAGACTTGACTTGCGCACCTGAACAACTGAACTGCGTACTCGCTTATGGACACTCTCAAAGATAATGAGGGACTTTTATGATGCGCATGCCCTCTGCTGCTGCGTGAAGGCGCTACTGCCACTCACAACCGCAGCAACTCTGCAAGCATTTTCAGGTGCGCGCCAATGGAAGATGTGCCAGCTATACCTCTTGGAGGCTAAGACGGTTGACGCTTCTAGCGCCTCTCTCTTATTGGTCTAGCCTTACGACAATGCATGATGCATACAGATAGTAGCACATTGATATCACGCCGATGTATTCTAGCAATCGCCCCCATACTCTCAGCCAGGCTGGAGTCAGAATGGATAATAATTTCCGAAGCCTTTTCCATGAGCTGATCGAGCAGATCGAGATAGGTATCATCATTCTTGACGACGAGCTCAGAGTGATGAATTGGAATCGCTTTATCAGTAAGCGCAGCGTCAAATCGCTTGAACAGGCTCAGGGAAAGCCCTTCATTGAGGTCTTCCCCGAAGCTAATGGCGAGCACTTCGTCAAGGTGGTGCAATTGGCCCGCGATCGCGCCAAACACGTCTACAGCCACTGGCTGGACAACCTGCCGCTGGTCAAGCTAAGTGGCGCCAGCGACGAGCATGAACAGCAACTGCAGAGCACCCTGTTCTTTCCCTTCGAGGCGCCGAACAGTGAGCGCTATTTTGGCTTGGTTATGTATGACACCAGCGCCATCGCCAAATCCAATGAGCACCTGGAGGCCGCGCTAAAGGCGCTCAGCCGCAAGCAGAGCGAGCAGGAACAACTGCTGCGCAAGCTGGAAACCGCCAATAGCCAGTTGCTGCAGTCGGAGAAACTGGCGGCCATCGGTCAATTGGCCGCTGGGGTAGCGCACGAGATCAACAATCCGATCGGCTACGTGTTCTCCAACCTCAAGACCCTAGACGGCTACGTCCGCGACCTGCTGAAGATCGCGGATGCGGTGGACAGCGCTGCCGATCTGGACGAGCTGCGCCAGCTCAAGAGAAATCTGGAGTACGACTACATCCGCGGCGACGTCGAGGCTCTGGTCCGTGAATCGGAAGATGGAATCGACCGGGTCAAGCGGATCATCAGCGCACTCAAGGACTTCTCCCATATCGAGGAGGAGGAGTTTCGCCCCGCCGACCTGCACCGCGGCCTCGATACCACGCTCAACGTGGTCAACAACGAGCTCAAGTACAAGGCCGAAGTGATCAAGGAGTACGGTGAGCTGCCGGAGGTGGAGTGCATTCCCTCGCAGATAAACCAGGTGGTGATGAATCTGCTGGTCAACGCAGCCCACGCCATTGAGCAGTTCGGCCGCATCACCCTGCGCACCGGAGGCGCAGACGGCTGGACCTGGATCGAGGTACAGGATACCGGAAAGGGTATCGACGCCAAGACACTGAACCGCATCTTCGAGCCCTTCTTCACTACCAAACCTGTGGGCAAAGGCACCGGGCTTGGCCTGGCACTGTCTTACAGCATCGTGCAGAAACACAACGGCCGTATCGAGGTCGACAGCACACCTGGACTGGGTACGCGTTTCCGAGTCTGGCTGCCCGTGCAGCAACCTGCCCCCGTGCCACTACAGGACGCACCGCTAGCATGACCAGCGCCATGCCCACCTCGCTTGCCACCCTGCTGCTGGTGGACGACGAGGACAATATTCTCAACAGCCTGCGCCGGGTACTGCGCAACGAACCCTATCACCTGCTCACCACCGGCAGCGGCGAGGCGGCGCTGGACCTGCTTGAGCAACAACCTGTGGACCTGGTGATTTCCGACGCGCGCATGCCCGGCATGGACGGCGCTACGCTGCTGAGCGAGGTACAGCAACGCTGGCCGCAGTGCCTTCGCATACTGCTCACCGGCTACGCGGATATCACCACCACGGTCAAGGCGATCAACGAGGGGCAAATCTACCGCTATATCAGTAAACCCTGGGACGACGACGAGCTGCGCTTGATCATTCGTCAGGCCCTGGCCTTCCAGCATTCCGAGCGCGAGCGCCAGCGCCTGGAAACCCTCACCCGCGAGCAGAATGAGTGCCTGCAGGAACTCAACGCCACCCTCGAGCAGCGCGTGCGCGACCGCACTGCCGAGCTGGAACAGACCGCCGACATGCTCGACCTCGCCTATGCCGAGCTGCGCAAGAGCTACGTCACGGCCACCGAGGTATTCGCCAATCTGGTGGGTCAGCGCCTGAGCAAGGAGCGCCAGACCAACACCCAAGTAATCGCCTTGGTCAAGTCCTACGCCGAACACCACCGGCTCGACGAGCGCAGCAGCAACGATCTGGCCATGGCCGCCGCGCTTTACAATATCGGCAAGTTGACCTGGGACGACCACCTGCTCGGCCGCCCCTCCGACACCCTTTACAAGGAGGAGCGCGCGCGCTACCGCCAGTACCCCGTTGTTGGCGAAAGTCTGCTCATGACCCTGGAGCCGGTGCAGGACGCAGGCCACCTGATCCGTCACCATCAGGAGCGCTGGGATGGCAACGGCTTTCCCGATCGCCTGGAAGGCGCCGCCATTCCCTTCGGCTCACGTCTGCTAAAACTGGCGGTGGACTTCATCGAGCTCCAACGCGGCATGGTGCTGGAGCGCCGACTCAACCGCGATGAAGCGCTACTGCTGATCAAGAAATACGCCGGGCGTCTCTACGACCCCGAGCTGTGCGACGCCTTCATCGAACTGTGCACCAGTCTGGCGCCGGACCTGGTGCTGGCCGACGCCAGCATCCTCGCGATGGACACTCGGCGCCTAGAGCCGGGCATGCTGCTGGCGCGCAACCTGCACGCGGAAAACGGCATGCTGCTACTCAACGAGGGTAAGCCACTGACGCGTGCGCTGATCGACAAGCTGATCGCCTTCGAGGCCTCGGAAGGTGGGCGCTATACCCTGTTCGTTCGCAAACCCGACGGGACTCAACCAGGAGACGAGCGATGATCAAGATCCAGCTGGTAGACGACGAGCCGCACATCCTCAGCGCGCTGCAGAGGGTGCTACGTCCGCATCACTGGGAAGTGCACGCCTTCAGTGACGGCCAGCAGGCCTTACAGGCACTCACCGAGCACAAGTATGCGGTGATCGTGTCCGACTACAAGATGCCCAACTTGGATGGCATTACCTACCTGCAGTTCGCCAAACAGCGCCAGCCCAACGCCATGCGCATGGTGCTCAGTGCCCACGGCGACCGACAGTCGATGATGCAGGCGATCAATCGTGCGGAGATCTACCGTTTTCTTTCCAAGCCTTGGGAAGACTATGAGATCGAGACCGCACTGAAGGCGGCCATCGATCTCTACCTGCTGCGCGACGAGAACCAGCGCCTGCTAGCCCAGTTACGCAGCCAGCAGAGCACGCTGCAGCGCCAGGAACAGGAGCTGCGCCGCCTCGAAGCCGAGCATCCAGGCATCACCCGCGTGCGTCGCGACGAACAGGGCGCCGTGCTGCTCGACGGCGATGAGCCGGGCCATGGCTGACTATCAGCCGCATCTGCGCAAGCTCAGCCTGAAGGTGGTCTATTACGGCCCGGCTTTGAGCGGCAAGACTACGAACCTGATGCAGCTGCATACTTTGCTGAGACCACAGCGCAAGGGCGAGCTGATGGTGCTGGAAACCCGCGACGACCGCACCCTGTTTTTCGACGTACTGCCCATCGGTCTGCGCGGCACCGCCGGCCTCGATCTGCGCCTGAAACTCTACACAGTGCCCGGCCAGGTGCAGCACGACAGCACGCGCAAGGCCGTGCTGTCGCGCGCCGACGGGGTGATTTTTGTCGCCGACTCACAGTCGGCACAGCAGGACAACAACGCCAACGCCTTCGACAACCTGGCCGACAACCTGCAGAAGCTGGGGATGGACATCGAACGGCTGCCGCTGGTAGTACAGTTCAACAAGCGCGACGTGGCCGACGCGGTGGACGACGCCGAGTTGCAAGCGCGTTGGGCTCAGACGCCCTGGGCGCCACTAAGTATGGCGTCGGCGCTCCATGGCCTGGGCGTGGTCGAGAGCTTCCGCCAACTGCTCGCCCGCCTCTATCCGCAACTCGACCACGAATACCGTCTGGCCGAGACCGAAGGAATCGATGCGACCAGCTTCGTGCGCCTGCTCAGCGCGACGCAAGGGGATGCCGATGCGTAACTTCGAAGACGATCCACGCCTGGCCGAACTGCTGCCGGACGAGCGCCAGCAGCAACTGCTGCATCTGCTGCAAGCGCTGAGCGGCCATGCAGTGCAACTGGACGAACACTCCACGCCCGGCGCCGAGGCGGTGGAGTTCAACCTGGAAACCCTCGGCTGGCTCAGTTGCCCGACCCAGCCGCAATTACAGATGCCCGCCGCGCGGCTGCTGGCCAGCGAGGCCGCCATCGCCGCGGCC
>CAMPIF010000298.1 GCA_946886245.1 Ectopseudomonas composti
GGGCCTCACCATGTTCAGCAAGCACGACCAACTGCAGGGCTATGACGATGCCCTGCTCGCGGCGATCCAGGCCGAAGAACAGCGCCAGGAAGACCATATCGAGCTGATCGCCTCGGAGAACTACTGCAGCCAGCGCGTGATGCAGGCGCAAGGCAGTGGCCTGACCAACAAGTACGCCGAAGGCTATCCGGGCAAGCGTTACTACGGTGGTTGCGAGCATGTGGACAAGGTCGAGGCGCTGGCCATCGAGCGCGCCAAGGCCCTGTTCGGCGCCGACTACGCCAACGTCCAGCCGCACTCCGGCTCCTCGGCCAACAGCGCCGTGTACCTGGCACTGCTGAATGCGGGCGACACCATCCTCGGCATGAGCCTGGCCCACGGTGGCCACCTGACCCACGGCGCCAAGGTGTCGTCCTCGGGCAAGCTGTACAACGCCGTGCAGTACGGCATCGACGAGAACGGCCTGATCGATTACGACGAGGTCGAGCGTCTGGCCATCGAGCACAAGCCGAAGATGATCGTCGCCGGTTTCTCGGCTTACTCGCGCGTGCTGGACTTCCCTCGTTTCCGCGCCATCGCCGACAAGGTCGGGGCGCTGCTGTTCGTCGACATGGCCCACGTCGCCGGCCTGGTCGCGGCTGGTCTGTACCCCAACCCGGTGCCGTTCGCCGATGTGGTCACCACCACCACGCACAAGACCCTGCGCGGTCCGCGTGGCGGCCTGATCCTCGCGCGGGGCAACGAAGAGATCGAGAAGAAGCTCAACTCCGCCGTATTCCCCGGCGCCCAGGGCGGCCCGCTGATGCACGTGATCGCGGCCAAGGCCGTGTGCTTCAAGGAAGCGCTGGAGCCGGGCTTCAAGACCTACCAGCAGCAGGTGATCGACAACGCCCGCGCCATGGCGGCAGTGTTCGTCGAGCGCGGCTATGACGTGGTCTCCGGTGGCACCGACAACCACCTGATGCTGATCAGCCTGGTCAAGCAGGGCCTGACCGGCAAGGCGGCCGACGCGGCGCTGGGCGATGCCCACATCACGGTGAACAAGAACGCCGTGCCGAACGACCCGCAGTCGCCGTTCGTCACCTCCGGCATCCGTATCGGCACCCCGGCGGTGACCACGCGCGGCTTCAAGGAAGGCGAATGCCGCACCTTGGCCGGCTGGATCTGCGACATCCTCGACGACCTGGAAAACCCGGCCGTGATCGAGCGCGTGCGCGGCCAGGTCGCCGACCTGTGCGCCACCTTCCCGGTCTACGCTGACTGATACCCGACTGACCACGGGCCGCGCGGCGGCCCCAACCGGTGCGCGTGGCGCACCCAACAGGAAATCGACATGACCACTGAAACTCTCGCCAAGACTCCGCTGCACGCTCTGCACCTCGAACTCGGCGCGCGCATGGTGCCCTTCGCCGGCTACGACATGCCCGTGCAGTACCCGTTGGGCGTGATGAAGGAGCACCTGCACACCCGCGACGCCGCCGGCCTGTTCGACGTTTCGCACATGGGCCAGATCCTGCTGCGTGGCGAGCACGCCGCGCGCGCCCTGGAAACCCTGGTGCCGGTGGACATCATCGACCTGCCGGTGGGCATGCAGCGCTACGCCATGTTCACCGATGCCCAGGGCGGCATCCTCGACGACCTGATGGTCGCCAACCTGGGTGACGACACCCTGTACCTGGTAGTCAACGCCGCCTGCAAGGATCAGGACCTGGCGCACCTGAAGAAGCACATCGGCGAGCAGTGCCAGATCGAGTGCCTGTTCGAAGAGCGTGCCCTGCTCGCCCTGCAAGGCCCGAAAGCGGTCGAGGTCCTGGCGCGCCTGGCGCCGGAGGTGAGCAAGATGACTTTCATGCAGGTCGCCCGCGTGCGCCTGCTGGGCAGCGAGTGCATCGTCAGCCGCAGCGGCTACACCGGCGAAGACGGTTTCGAGATTTCCGTCGCCGTGGACCAGGCCGAAGCCCTGGCGCGCAGCCTGCTGGCCGAAGTGGAAGTCGAGGCCATCGGCCTGGGTGCGCGTGACTCGCTGCGCCTGGAAGCCGGCCTGTGCCTGTACGGCCACGACATGAGCAGCGCCACCACGCCGATCGAAGCCAGCCTGCTGTGGGCCATCTCCAAGGTGCGTCGTGCCGATGGCGAGCGCGCCGGCAACTTCCCGGGCGCCGAGCGCGTATTCGAGCAACAGCAGAAAGGCGTGGCGCGCAAGCGTGTCGGCCTGCTGCCGCAGGAGCGTGTACCGGTGCGTGAAGGCGCGGAAATCGTCGACGCCGACGGCCAGGTGATCGGCCAGGTGTGCAGCGGCGGCTTCGGCCCGACCCTCGGCGCGCCGGTGGCCATGGGTTACGTCAACGCCAGCCACACCGCCATCGACAGCGACGTCTGGGCCGTGGTACGCGGCAAGCGCGTGGCGATGAAAGTGGCCAAGACCCCGTTCGTGCCGCAGCGCTACTACCGCGGCTGAACCAGTCACCCAGGGTGGATCGCGCTTTACCGGTCCCTCAATGGTGCCGTGGCGGTGGATGAAAAAAGCGTCATCCACCCTACGCCGACCCGCTCGCGTCCAGCGCGCAGTTCGTAGGGCGGCTGCGTAGCCGAATGCAATCCGGGGATGCCCTCAGAAGCTCCCGGATTGCATCCGGGCTACGGCGTGTCTACCCCCTGATCCGCTCATAGGGCACCCGCTCGCGCCCGGCGCGTAGTGTCTGTGCCCACCAGTTCAGCTGCACCAGCGTATGCGCCAGCGCCGAGTTGGCGCGCCGTGGTTCGCTCAATCGGCCCTGGTCATCGAACTGTTCCCAGGCATTGGTGAAGCTCACCGAGCCGCGCACCGTCATCGCATGCAACTCTGCCAGCACCTGGCGCAGTTGCTCCACCGCGCGCAACCCGCCGGATACTCCGCCATAACTGACGAATCCCACCGGCCGCGCCCCCCAGGATGCCGGCACCTCGTCGATGAACTGCTTGAGCGCCGCCGGATAGCCGTGGTTGTACTCCGGTGTGACGATCAGAAAGGCATCGGCACGCAGCAACTGCTGCAGCGATTGATGCCGGCGCTCGGCAAGCGCCTGCGCCTCGCCAGGCTGGCGAAACATCACGGCCGGATCGACCAGGCTCAGCTCGAATTCGCTGCGCTGCTCGATCTGTTCGCGCGCCCAGGCCACCACCTGGTCGCAGAAGCGCTCTTCACGCACGCTGCCGTAAATCAGTACCAGTCGAATGCGGTCCTGCATGGAATTGCCCTCGGTGTTGTCTATCAAGGCCAGCGAGGGTAAAACCTCAACTTAACTTGAGGTCAACAGGAATTTCTCATGGACATGCACCGCGCTTTTCACGAGCGTCCGCTGAGCGTCGGCCAGGTAGCCGAGCGCAGTGGCGTGGCGGTTTCCACACTGCATTTCTACGAAGCCAAGGGTTTGATCCACAGCCAACGCAATGCCGGTAATCAGCGACGTTATCGGCGCGATGTGCTGCGCCGCGTGGCGCTCATCAAGGTGGCGCAGCGCCTGGGTATTCCCCTGGCAGATATCGGTTTGGCGCTGAGCACGCTGCCTTGCGACCACATCCCCACGGCTGCGGACTGGCAGCGACTGTCAGCGCAGTGGCAGCACGACCTGGACGCACGCATCGAGCAAATGACGCGGCTACGCGACCAGCTCACCGGCTGTATCGGTTGCGGTTGCCTGTCGATGCAGGACTGCCCACTGCGCAACCCCAGCGACGAACTCGGTGAACAGGGCGCAGGGGCACGTCTGCTGGAGACGGATTAATCGTCCAGGCAGTTGCGCCTGTTGCTGAACACCTCGCGGCAAATGTCGCGCACGTCCAGGGAGATCGCCGGCACCTGCGGCAGGCGCTCGACCAGTGTGCGCACGATCCGTCGCGACAGCGCCCGCTTGTCGTCGTCGCTGCGCCCGGCCAGCACGTAGAAGATCAGGTGCACGAACAACCCTGGCTCGCCACCCACGCAGTGATGCTCGTACAGGCTCAGGCGTACCTTGACCTCGCCGGGCTGGAACAGCCCCGTCTCGGCCGCCTGGTCATGCACCAGCTGCACCAACTCCTGCGGTGCAATCAGCTCACCCACCTCGCGGGCGGCTTCGATCAGGCAATGCGGCATGGATAAACCCTTGATGCAGGTGAATTTGTCATACGTTATCACACAACAAATTCGATACCAGATGGTTTACCGGCTCTGCACAGAACCGCGCTGAAAGCCCATGGCATCGTCAATAGCAGCGCTATACGGGGAAAACCTCCTCAGACTTTCGTCTAGCCATACGTTGACAAGCAATAAAAAGGCTGTCGATAATCCAGCAAGTTGTATGACGACATATAACAGCGATAACAACAAGAATCAGGGCCATGACATGACTATCCTTGCCTCTCCCTCAGCGCAGCAGCCCCTCGCCTGCTCGGCACCCATCGCCGCCACACGCCATAGAACCGGATTCGCCGGAGGCTGACGTCAGCCACCAGCAATGACCGGCCGCGTTCGGCCGGGCTATCGCCCTCTACGGGGCAAACACAACATTCCCATCATGCAGGTCCTGATGCAGACCGGCAGGGGATGGTTCGTTCAAAAACTGGGAGCACAACAACAATGACCGCACGCAACATCATTCCATTGGCCCTGCTCGGCAGCACGGCTCTGGCCCTGGTTATGCCGACCACCACGCACGCTGCCGGCTTCGTCGAAGACGCCAAGGTCACCCTCGGCCTGCGCAACTACTACTTCAACCGTAACTACCTGAACGGTACCGACCCCGTGATCCGTGGCGAGCGCCAGGGCCAGGCCGAAGGCTGGACCCAGAACTTCATCCTCGATGCCCGCTCCGGCTACACCCAGGGCACCGTCGGTTTCGGTCTCGATGTGCTCGGCCTCTACAGCATCAAGCTGGACGGCAACCGTGGCGCGGCCAACACCCAGCTGATGCCGATCCATGACGACGGCCAGGCCGCTGACCAGTTCGGTCGCACCGCCGTGGCCGCCAAGGCCAAGATTTCCAAGACCGAACTGAAGGTCGGCGAGTGGTTCGCCGTGCTGCCGATCCTGCGCGCCGACGACGGTCGTTCGCTGCCGCAAACCTTCCAGGGCGCCCAGCTGACTTCCAACGAGATCGATGGCCTGACCCTGTACGGCGGCCAGTTCTGGAAGAACAGCCAGCGCAACGATGCCAGCCGTGAAGACATGTCGTTCAACGGCGTAGAAGGCGATGACTTCAACTTCGGTGGTGGTGAGTTCCGTTTCAACGGCAACAACACCATGGTCGGCGCCTGGCACGCTCGCCTGGAAGACGTTTATCAGCAGAGCTTCCTGCAGTTGACCCACAGTCAGCCTGTCGGTGACTGGGTGCTGGGCGCCAACCTCGGCTACTTCAACGGCAAGGACGAAGGCGCGGCCAAGGCCGGCGACCTGGACAGCAAGGTGTATCAAGGCGCGCTGTCGGCCAAGAGAGGCAACAACACCTTCCAGGTCACCTACCAGCGCCTGAGCGGTGACACCAAGTTCCTGCGTATCGACGGCGCCAGTGGCGGCTCGCTGGTCAACGACGGTTTCCTGTCGGCGTTCGACAGCCCCGAGGAGCGTTCCTGGCAGCTGCGTCATGACTACAACTTCGCCGGCCTCGGCGTCCCGGGCCTGACCCTGATGAACCGCTACACCAGCGGCTCCAACATCCACACTGGCGGCCGTACCGATGCCGAAGAGTGGAGCCGTGAGACCGAACTGGCCTACACCATCCAGGAAGGCACCCTGAAGAACCTGAACGTGCGCTGGCGTAACTCCAACGTCCGCCGCGACGTTGGCCAGGATCTGCACGAGAACCGTCTGATCATCAACTACCCGCTGTCGATTCTGT
>CAMPIF010000299.1 GCA_946886245.1 Ectopseudomonas composti
GCATCGACCTCGGCTGCCGTGCCCTTCTGGTGCAGGAGGACGAGCGCAACATCCTCATCGAACCCGGCATCGGTGCCTTCTTCAGCCCCGAACTCAAGCAGCGCTTCGGCGTGCAGGAAGATCGCCACGTGCTGCTCGACAGCCTGGCGGCCGTGGGCTTGAGTGACGCCGACATCGACATCCTGGTGCTCACTCACCTGCACTTCGACCATGCCGGCGGCCTGCTCGCTGCCTGGCAAGAGGGTCAGCCCGCACGCCTGCTGTTCCCCAACGCGCGCTTCATCACAGGCCGACGCCAGTGGCAGCGTGCCTGCAACCCACACGCCCGGGATAAGGCTTCCTATATTCCGGAACTGCTCGATCTCCTGGAAAACAGCGGCCGCCTGCACCTGATCGACGAAACCGAGCACTGCGAACTGCTCGGCCCCGACTGGCGCCTGCACTGGAGCGACGGCCACACGCCGGGCCAACTGCTGCCGGAAGTCGCCATGCCGGGCGGCCCGGTGGTGTTTCCCGGCGACCTGATCCCCGGCGCGCCCTGGGTCCATCTGCCGATCACCATGGGTTATGACCGCTTCCCCGAAGGCCTGATCGAGGAAAAGCAAGCGCTGCTCGGCGACCTGTTTTCCCGTGACGGCCGGCTGGTGTTCACCCATGACCCGCAAGTGGCCATGGGACGGGTAACGCGAGACGAAAAAGATCGCTACGGGCTCGTTGAGGCGGTAAAAACAGCACATCTACTGGCAAACTGACGCCATCAGGCCTTGACGCGCCGTTCATGCAGCGCGAGCATGGCCGCTTGTTTTTTCGCCGTGGTCACGACCACACCAGCACCCCAGGGAAGGGGGCGACGCTTGGCCAGCGAGAGACTGGCCGTCGTGCCATGCCCACCTCGACAGCCCTGGGGGATCGTTTCATGAGCCTGGCCTCTGTACGCGCCTTCTTCGCCGCCATGGCGCCCGATATCGCGATCATCGAACTGCAGTCCAGCACCGCCACCGTGGCGCTGGCTGCCGAAGCGCATGGCGTATCGCCGGGACAGATCGCCAAGACCCTGGCCTTTCGTATCGCCGAACGCGACGTGCTGATCGTCGCCCGCGGTGACGCCCGTATCGACAACCGCAAGATGAAGGAATGCTTCGGCGCCAAGGCGCGCATGCTCGATGCACAAACCGTTGTCGAGCTGACCAGCCACCCGGTCGGCGGCGTCTGCCCGTTCGGCCTGGCCACACCGCTCAGCGTCTACTGCGACCGCTCGCTGCTGGCCTTTAACGAAGTGCTGCCAGCCGCCGGCGCCACCCACAGCGCCGTGCGTATCGCCCCGCAGCGCATGGCCGAGCTGGTCGATGCCGAGTGGATCGATGTTTGCCAGGAAGTGGAAACGGAAACCTGCTGAACAGCACGCGCACCGAGGCATTTCCCGGATTGCATCCGGGCTATAGAAGACTCCGGTGCTTGGAAATGAGTAGCCCGGATGCAATCCGGGGCCGGGCTATCAGAAAGTCGTGTATCGCATTGACCTACAACCCGCCGCTGACGCCCAGGCTCACACCCAGCGCCGTGGCCAACGAGAGCGGCAGCAGCAGGGTATCGAGCAGCGCACTGGCCGGCAGATCCAACCCTGGATAACGCGGCGCCTCGGCGCCGAAACGATCCAGCGGGCAGCAGCCGCCATTGATCGCATACCAATCCAGTCGCGTCCCGGCGTAAACCACCGGCGCATCGGGCTTGGCCGCGTCCAGGGTGCGCACGGTGGCGCAGCCGGTCAGACTCAGCAGCGCCACGGCGCAGACGAGCAGGCGCAGGGTGCTAGTCATCCGTCACCAAATGATGCTCGCCCCAACGCGGCAGCATGTCCTGGGGGATGTTCAGGCAGTTGAGGATGCGCGCAACGACGAAATCCACCAGATCATCCAGCGTCTGCGGCTGGTGATAGAACCCGGGCGAGGCCGGCAGAATGGTCACGCCCAGATTCGACAGCTTGAGCATGTTTTCCAGGTGGATGCTCGAATACGGCGCCTCGCGCGGCACCAGGATCAACTGGCGGCGCTCCTTCAATGCCACGTCGGCGGCGCGTTCGATCAGGTTGTTGCAGGCACCGGTAGCGATAGCCGACAAGGTGCCGGTGCTGCAGGGCACCACCACCATGGCTGTCGGCGCACCGGAGCCGGAGGCAGCCGGGGCCATCCAGTCTTCCTTGCCGTAGACGCGAATCTGCCCCGGCGCCGCGCCGGTGTACTCGGTGAGGAACTGCGCCATGGACTGCGGTTTGGCCGGTAGCGCCACGTCGGTTTCGGTGGCCATGACCAGTTGCGCGGCCTTGGAGATCAGGAAGTGCACCTCGCGATCTTCCTGCACCAGGCAATCGAGCAGGCGCAGACCGTATTGCGCGCCCGAGGCGCCGGTCATGGCCAGAGTAACTCTATCGGGACCGCTCATACATTCACTCTCAAAGCTGCTGCGCTTGCTTATGCTGCGTAGGGCGGGTGCAACCCGCCGGGACTTGAACCATGGCGGGTTTCACCCGCCCTACTGCCAGCGTCAGGCCAGGGCCTCGGCCAGCTTGCCATGCAAGCCACCGAAGCCGCCGTTGCTCATGATCACCACCTGGGTGCCGGGGCGCACCAGCGCCTTCACGCCGTCGATGATCGACTCCAGCGAATCGCACACCTGGGTCGCATTGGTCGCCCCGGCAACGCTCGCGCCCAGGTCCCAGCCGAGATTCGGCGGGGCGTACCAGAACACCGCATCGGCCTGTTCGGCCGACTCGGCCAGGCCATCGCGATGAGCGCCAAGTTTCATCGAATTGGAGCGCGGCTCGATTACCGCGATCACCTGAGTGTCGTCACCGACGCGCTTGCGCAGCCCGTCCAGGGTGGTGGCAATGGCGGTCGGGTGATGGGCGAAATCATCGAAGACGGTCACGCCATTCACCTCGGCGACCTTCTCCATGCGCCGCTTGGCGTTGATGAACTGACCCAGCGCCTCGATGCCCAGCGCCGGCACCACGCCGACATGGCGCGCTGCAGCGAGTACGGCCAGGGCGTTGGCGACGTTGTGCTGGCCGGTCAGGCTCCACTGCACGGTGCCCTCGACCTTGCCATCGAAGCTCACCTCGAAGCGCGAGCCATCCGCGCTGAGCAGGCGTGCCTGCCATTGCCCGCCTTCGCCGGTGGTCTGCACGGGTGTCCAGCAGCCCATTTCGATGACTCGCGCCAATGCGGCTTCGCTGGCCGGATGAATGACCAGGCCTTCGCTGGGGATGATGCGCACCAGATGGTGGAACTGCCGCTCGATAGCCGCCAGATCGGGGAAGATATCCGCGTGATCGAACTCCAGGTTATTCAGGATCGCCGTGCGTGGGCGGTAATGGACGAACTTGCTGCGCTTGTCGAAGAAGGCGCTGTCGTATTCGTCGGCCTCGACCACGAAGAAAGGCGTGTCGCCCAGCCGCGCGGAAATCCCGAAGTTCTGCGGCACGCCGCCAATCAGGAAGCCCGGACTCATACCGGCATGCTCCAGCACCCAGGCCAGCATGCTGGAACTGCTGGTCTTGCCGTGGGTACCGGCGACCGCCATCACCCAGCGGCCCTGCAGCACGTGATCGGCCAGCCACTGCGGGCCGGAAACGTAGGGCAGGCCCTTGTTCAGCACGTATTCCACGGCCGGGTTGCCACGGCTCATGGCGTTGCCCACCACCACCAGATCGGGCGCCGGCTGCAAGTGCGCCGGGTCGTAGCCCTGCATCAGCTCGATGCCCTGGGCTTCCAGCTGAGTGCTCATGGGCGGGTAAACGTTGGCATCGGAACCGGTGACACGATGGCCAAGCTCCTTGGCCAGAACGGCCAGCGACCCCATGAAGGTGCCGCAGATGCCGAGAATATGAATGTGCATTGATGACCTCTGGACAAGCCCGCGAACAGACCGTTGAAAACCACCCAGTTTTCAACAGGCCCGTTAAGGGGCATGAAGCGATGGCGGCAGGTTAGCACAGCGCCCTTCAGGCGGCTGCTGCGCCCTGTTCAGACAGATGTGCGAATACCAAGTTGCTTCGCAGCTGAAAAATCAAACGCTTGCTTGGATTGCGCTTTCAACTGGCTTTGAGGCAGCATCGACTGGCCTGCTGGCACAACAGCTGCATCGTCCATCCAGTTTCAATCACAGAAGCCGAGGCCCGCCATGCGCATCGTCCAAGCCACCCTGGAGCACCTGGACCTGTTGACCCCGCTGTTCGTCAAATACCGCGAGTTCTACAACGAACTGCCCTACCCCGAGTCGTCGCGCAAGTTCCTCGAGAAGCGCCTGCGGCGCAAGGAGTCGGTGATCTACCTGGCGCTGGCCGACGATGAAGACAAGCTGCTCGGCTTTTGCCAGCTCTACCCCAGCTATTCCTCGCTGTCGCTCAAGCGCGTGTGGATTCTCAACGACATCTACGTCGCCGAGGATGCTCGCCGCCAACTGGTTGCCGACCGCCTGCTGCACACCGCCAAGCAGATGGCCAAGGAAACCAACGCCGTGCGCATGCGCGTGGCCACCAGCCGCGACAACGAAGTGGCGCAGAAGGTTTACGAGTCCATCGGCTTCGTCGAGGACGAGCAGTTCAAGAACTACGTGCTGCCGATCAACTCCGATTGATCGAGCTGCAAGCGCAGCGGCTGTGCGTCAGCCGCCGAGACTGAGCAGCAGCCCGAACAGCAATGGCAAGGTGACCAGGCCCAAAACAGCCAGGCGTGTCGGCTGCAACGGCACCCGCCGCAGCGCCTGACTGCGACGCGCCTGCAACGGCTGCTGCAATGCCAGCTGAAACTCCGACAGCGCCTCGAAACGTGCCTGTGGCTGCGGCGCCAGGGCACGGGCGAGCACACCATCCCAGCCTTGCGGTACGTGCCCGCCAAAGGTCGCCAGCGGTACGTAGCAGTGACCGGGCCCGACGTCGCTGCGCGCCGCCTCCGGCCATTGCCCGGACATCAGCCAGTAGACCAGCGCGGCCAGGGCGAACTGGTCGGCACGACCATCCAGCGCACGGCCGCTGCGCAGCTCCGGCGCCAGCGGCACAGCCTGTTCAGGCACGGATTGACGCGCAACGCCGGGCAGGATGACAGCCGCTCCGGGCAGAAACAGCACGCGCCCGTCATCACCAAGCAGAATCTGCCTGGGGCTCAACCAAAGCCCCTGCATGCCACGGCGCTGCAGCGAACGCACGGCGGCGATCAGTTGCGTCACTATCCCCATCAGCGTCTGTGTATCCGGCGCGCCATGGGCGGCCACCCAATCGAACAGGTTGCGCATGCCACGGGGCGGCTTGGCCAGTACCAGATACGCGTGACTACGCGCCTGATGCGGCGACAGCACCTGCGGTAACGCCTGCTGCGCACTGCGCCGCAACGCCCACTCGCGCTGCCAGAAGGCTTCGCCTGCGTCTTCCTCGGCGAACCAGAGCACGGCTTCCCGCCCGGACTCATCACAGCCGACATACAGCCGCCCGGGCGGCCCATAAGAACACTGGCGCAGCAGCGTCCAGCCATCGAGCTGCTGGCCACAGGTGACCTGCATCAACGCCGGACGCACCGGCACGGAAGGCGCCGGCGTCAGGCACTGGGTTTCACCCACGGCGAGCAGAACGGCAGCGCCGGGGGCCTGCAACAGCGGCTGCAGCCGCTCGCCCAGGGCACCCTCCGCCGGGATCCAGAGCCCGTGCAGATCACTCACATCGAGCAGCGGTTGCGGCGCCAGCAGCAGATGCTCGCCGCAGCCTGGCACCAGGCTGTGCTGAACCAGCGCCAGCTCGGCCTGGGCGCCGAGCGCCTGCCCCTCGCGCCCCGTGAGTATCTGC
>CAMPIF010000300.1 GCA_946886245.1 Ectopseudomonas composti
GGCGGTGAACACATCGCTGACGCTGACGCCAAGGGCGCGCGTCTTGGTGCGATCGAGGTCGATGTAATACTGCGGCACGTTGGCGCTGAAGGTGCTCTGGATGCCGGCCAGCTCCGGCCGCTTGCTGGCGGCCTCGACGAAGGCCTGGACCTTCTCGCCGAGCTGCTCGACGCTGCCGCCGGAGCGATCCTGGATGAAGGATTCGAAACCGCCGGTGGTGCTCATGCCGGTGATCGGCGGTGGGTTGAACGACAACACCAGGCCATCCTTCTGCGCGGCGCCCATGCCCATGAACTCTCGCGTCAGGTTGCGCGCATCGAGTTCAGGCGTCGTACGTTCGCTCCAGTCCTTGAGCGGCACGAAGGACACCCCGGCGTTGCTGCGCACGCCGAAGGTGAGCACGTCGAAACCGGCGAAGGTCACCACGTCCTGCACCGCCGGATGCTCCATCAGCTGCTGGCTCACCGCACCACTCAGCGCCTCGGTGCGATTGAGCGAAGCGGCTGGCGGCAGGTAGTAGGCGTTGATCACATAGCCCTGATCCTCATCGGGCACCAGCGAGCCGGGCACCCGTGAGAACAGCAGCATGATCAGCGCGATCATGCCGCCGAACAGCAGCAAGCCGACCAGCGAACGCTTGAGGAAGAAGCGCACCCCGGCGCCGTAGCCCTCGGTGGCCTTGTCGAAGAAGCGGTTGAAGGCGCGAAACGGCGCTGCCGGTTCATGGTGGCCGGGTTTGAGCAGCAGCGCGCACAGCGCGGGGGAAAGGGTCAGCGCAACGATGCCGGAAATCACCACCGACACCGCGATGGTGATCGCGAACTGCTTGTACATCTGCCCCGCCAGGCCGCCGAGGAAGCCCACCGGCACGAACACCGCGCAGAGCACCAGGACGATGGCGATGATCGGCCCGGTGACCTCCTCCATCGCCTTGATCGAGGCCTCGCGCGCGTTCAGGTTTTCGGTTCGCATTACCCGTTCGACGTTCTCGATCACCACGATGGCATCGTCCACCACGATGCCGATGGCCAGTACCATGCCGAACAGCGTCAGCAGGTTGATGGAGAAGCCCAGCATGTACATGCCGGCGAAGGTGCCCACCAGCGACACCGGAATGGCCAGCACCGGAATCAGCGTGGCGCGCCAGTTCTGCAGGAAGATGAACACCACCAGCACCACCAGCACCAGCGCCTCGAAGAAGGTGTGGATCACCTCGGTGATCGAGACCTGGACGAACTTGGTGGTGTCGTAGGGGATCTTGTAGGCGATGCCTTCGGGGAAGCGCTTGGACAGGCGCTGCATGGTGCGCTCGACCGCCTCGGCGGTGTCCAGGGCGTTGGCGCCGGGCTGCAGATAGATACCGAAGGCGGCGTTCTGCTGGCCATTGAGGGTGGTGACCAGCGAGTAGTCCTGCGCCCCCAGCTCGACCCGCGCCACGTCCTTGAGCAGCAGGCTGGCACCGGTGTCGTCGGTGCGCAGGATGACGCTCTCGAACTCCTGCGGGTCGGTGAAACGTCCTTGCGTGGTGACGGTATAAGTGAAGTCCTGCGGTTCCTTCAGCGGCTGCTGGCCGAAGCTGCCGGCAGCGAACTGCGAGTTCTGCTCGCGGATGGCGTTGACCACATCGGTGGGCGTGAGGTTGTACTGCGCCAGCTTGTCCGGGCGCAGCCAGATGCGCATGGAATAGTCCTTGGAGCCGAACTGGCTGGCGTCGCCAACGCCCTTGAGACGCTTGAGTTCGTCGATGACGTTGATCAGCGCGTAGTTGCTGATGAAGATCGGGTCACGCGAATCATCCGGCGAGTAGAGGGTGATCACCTGGAGGATGTCGGAAGACTTCTTCTCCACCTTCACGCCCTGGCGGCGCACTTCCTCCGGCAACTTGGCCAGCGCCGCCTGCACCTTGTTGTTGACGTTGATGGTGGCCTGGTCCGGGTCGGTGCCGACCTCGAAGTACACCGTCAGGCTCATCGCCCCGCTGCTGGAGGAGTTAGACAGCTGGTAGATCATGTTCTCGACGCCATTGATCTGCTGTTCCAGCGGCGCCGCCACGGTTTCGGCGATGACCTGCGAACTGGCACCAGGGTAAGAGGCGCTGACCGACACCTGCGGCGGCAGGATTTCCGGGTACTGGGCAATGGGCAACGCGCGCATCGCAGCCAGGCCGGCGAGCACGATGACGATGGAGATGACGGTGGCGAATACCGGACGGTCGATGAAGAAGCGCGAGATCATGGCCGTTACTCCTGCGCCGGGCTGGCTGGCGTGGCTGCCTTCGCCTCCTCGACCTTGACCGGGCTGTCCGGTCGCACCTTGGCCAGGCCGTCGACTATCACCCGCTGACCATCGCTGACGCCGGCCAGAATCACCCAGCGGCCGCCGGCCGTATCGCCCATGGTGACCTGGCGCATGCGCGCGACGCTCTGTTCGTCCACCACGTAGACGAAGGTGCCACGCGGCCCCTGAGCGACGGCACGCTCCGGTACGGTGATGGCGTTGGGGCGGGTCAGCCCCATGACCTGCACGCGCACGAACTGCCCGGGCAACAGCTTCTGCTCGGGGTTCGGCACCACGCCACGGGCGCTGACGGTGCCGGTGCCGCGGTCGATCAGGCTGTCGGTGAAATCCACCTCGCCCGCCGTCGGGTAGACCGAGCCGTCACCGAAATGCACTTCCACGCTGAGTTTGCCGCTGGTCGGCGGCACCAGACTGCCTTCGGACAGTTCGCGGCGCAGGCGCTCGGCCTCGGCGTCCGGGTAGGCGAAGTTGACGAAGATCGGGTCGAGCTGGGTGATCTGCGTCAGCAGGCTGGCACTGGGATCGCCGGCGACGATCAGGCTGCCTTCGGAGACGCTTTCCTTGCTGGTGATGCCGGTGATCGGCGCCTTGACCGTGGTGTAGTCGAGGTCGATCTGACGCGACTGCACCTCGGCCTGGGCCGCCTCGATATTGGCCTTGCTCTGCTCGAAGTTGGAGATGGCGTTGTCCAGCTCGCTCTCGCTGGCGAAGCCTTTCTTCTGCAGTTCACGGATGCGCTTGAGGTCGCGATCGGTCTGCCGGAAACGCGCCTGCTCCTGCGCCAGGGCACCCTTGGCACGGGCCAGGGCAGCTTCATAGGGGCGCGGATCGATGCGAAACAGCACCTGATCCTTCTGCACCCGACTACCCTCCTGATAGGTGCGCTCCTGCAGGATGCCGCCGACCTGGGCCCTGACCTGCACCTCGCGGTAACCGGCGGTTCGCGCCGGATACTCCAGCACGATGGGCAGTTCGCCGGCCTTGACCTGCTCGACCGTCACCGCAGTCGGTGGCGCATCGGCGGCCTGCACGCTCGGGGCCAGCAGGACCAGGCTGAAGGGCAGGCAGATACCGACCAGACGAACGAAGGGCATGAGGCATTCCTCTCCTTGGCTAGACACGGGGCGAAAGCAGGACATCCAAGCCCGCCACCAGCAGGCGGGGCAAAATCGGTAAACTCGGCACAATCTGAGCCTAGTTCCAATTAACCGGATCGCCATGCGTAGAACCAAAGAAGATGCGGAGAAAACCCGCTGCGCCATCCTCGCTGCCGCGGAACAGTTGTTCCTCGAGCGCGGGGTCGCCCATACCAGCCTCGAGCATATCGCCAGACATGCCGGAGTTACGCGCGGCGCGGTTTATTGGCACTTCCAGAACAAGGCGCACCTGTTCCACGAGATGCTCAACCAGGTTCGCCTGCCGCTGGAGCCACTGGCCCAGCAACTGGCGGCGGTCGATGGCCTGTCATCGCTGCAGTTGCTGCGCGATCTGTGCATAGAAGCCATGGCCAATCTGGTGCTCGACGAACAGCGTCGGCGCATCCTCACCGTGCTGTTGCGCCGCTGCGAGTTCACCGAGGAACTGCGCGAGGCCGAGGAGCGTCACGAGACCTTCGTCAATCAGTTCATCGACCTGTGCGAACAGCAGTTCGCGCTGTCGACCGTGCAACCGTACCTGCAGCCAGGCATCACCCCGCGCCTGGCCTCGCGCACGCTGCACGCGCTGCTCGTCGGCCTGTTCAGTGACTGGCTGCGCGATCCCAACCTGTTCGACGCCCAGACCGATACCCCGGCGATGATCGACAGCTGCTTTCGCGGCCTACTGCGGCAGTGGCCCTAGCAGACCTGAGTTCTACGCAGGCGCAACCTCGTAGCCCTCGTCGCGAATCGCTGTCTGTATCTGTGCGGCATCCAGGCTGGCCTCGACCCGCACCAGACCCGCAGCCAGATCGACCTCGACCCTGGCCGTCTGCTCCAGCGCCTGGATCGCCTGGGTGACGGCCCGCACGCAGTGCCCACAGGACATTCCGCTAACCTTGAATTGCTGCATGACTGACTCCTTGAATCGGTGGTTGATGGGTGTAGTCTCGACCTTGCCACGGTGGCAAGGTCAAGCCCTTGCTGCATGTCACCCGCTCCGCTTTCTGCATGAGGACCCTCGCCATGCGCCTGCTCTGCTCTGCCCTTGCCCTGCTGATGGCGCCTCTGGCTCAGGCCGAACCCCTGGCACCGCTGCCCTCGACCACTCAGGGCGAAGGCTACGCGGTGCTGATCGTCTCGCGCGAACGCCTTGAAGTGGCCACCACCTGTGAGGTCGCGCTGTATCTGCATGACCAGATGGCCGCACGCCTGCATCAGGGCCAGTCGGTGTCCTTCAACCTGCCGCCCGGCAAGGTCTCGTTGCGCCTCGGCCTGACCGGCACCGGCCCCTGTCAGGACGGTATCAACCAGCTCGCCGGTCAGTCGCTGCAACTGCAGGCCGGCGAAGTGCGCCGCTACCGCATCGCCATGGGCAGCGATGGCCTGCGACTGCATGCCGCGCCGACGCTGAACTGAAGACTTGACCTTGCCATGGGGGCAAGGTTGATCCTGTAGCCACGACGTTACAGGGAGCATCACCATGACCACCTTCGACCTGCCCATCCAGGGCATGACCTGCGCCAGTTGTGCCGGCCGTGTCGAGCGCGCCCTGCGCAAGCTGCCGCAGGTGAGCCGCGTCAGCGTCAACCTGGCCAGCGAGCAGGCGCGCATCGAAGCGCCTGCCGATAGCCTGTCGCAGCTGATCACCACCATCGAGGGCGCCGGTTACAGCGTGCCCAGCCAGCCTCTGGAGCTGAGCATCGAAGGCATGACCTGCGCCAGTTGCGTCGGCCGCATCGAGCGCGCCCTGGGCAAACTGCCGGGCATCAGCCAGGTCGCCGTCAATCTCGCCGACGAGAAGGCGCGCCTGCAGGTGCTCGCCGGCTTCGATCCGCAGCAGGCGTTGAAGGCCCTAGCCGCCGCCGGATACAAGGCCAGCCTGTTGGACGAGCACCCGACCACGGATCAGGCGCAGCGTCGCTTGCAGCGGGAACGCCTGACCTTGCTGGCGGCCATCGCCCTGACCCTGCCACTGCTAGTGCCGATGCTGGTCGAACCCTTCGGTCTGCACTGGATGCTGCCAGCCTGGGCGCAGTTCCTGCTCGCCACGCCCGTGCAGTTCATCTTCGGTGCGCGTTTTTACCGCGCCGCCTGGCAGGCTCTGAAAGCCCGTGCCGGCAACATGGATCAACTGGTGGCCATCGGCACCAGCGCCGGTTATGGCCTGAGCCTGTACCAATGGGCCGTGACGCCAGCCGGGCAGATGCCGCACCTGTACTTCGAGGCCTCGGCGGTGATCATCAGCCTGATCCTGCTCGGCAAGTACCTGGAAAGCCGCGCCAAGCGCCAGACCGCCGGTGCCATTCGCGCCTTGCAGGCATTGCGCCCGGATCACGCGGTGCGCCTGATCGATGGACGTGAAGAGCGTGTCGGCATCGACGCGCTGGCACTGGG
>CAMPIF010000301.1 GCA_946886245.1 Ectopseudomonas composti
GGGCAAGGGCTGCTATCGGCCAAAAGCGGCCCGTCTGCGCAACTTTGAATTGGTCTAGAAATGCCAATGCAGATCGAAGTAGGCTGCAAAAGCAGCATTACATTTATGCAGCCTAGGTATGACTTCTATCTAATTGGTGCCATTTATCGATCAATAATCATGGCGTAAGTTGCTACTCAGCGTTTACAAGCCGAGAGCAAGCCATGACCCAGCACATCACTTCTGTTCATACACAACGTAAAACCATCAAGGCCACGCTTATGGCCGCTATTGTTGGGCTCTCTGCTGCCGAGGTCGGCGCCGCCGACTACCAGCAGAACCCATTCACCTTGGCTTACGACGGTGCAATTGCTAAGAACGAGCCGGGCAAGGTCAACATTCATCCGGTCACCTACACGCTCAATGGTCTGGATATTTCAGCCAACGTCTACACCCCAGCGAACTACGATCCTGCGAAGAAATATCCCGCAGTAGTGGTCGCGCACCCTAATGGCGGGGTAAAGGAGCAGGTCGCGGGCCTGTATGCCCAGCGTTTGGCGGAGCAAGGCTATATCACCGTTGCCGCCGATGCGGCTTATCAAGGTGCCAGTGGTGGCCAGCCGCGCAATGTGGACAAGCCCGCGTACCGCATCGAAGACATCCACGGCATGGCGGACTTCCTCACTCAGTATGCCGGCGTCGACCAGCAGCGTTTGGGCCTGCTCGGCCTCTGCGGTGGTGGCGGCTACTCATTGGCCGCCGCGCAGACCGACAAGCGCTTCCAGTCGGTCGCGACTTTGAGCATGTTCAACTCTGGTCGGGTTCGTCGTAATGGCTACGTGGATTCGCAACTGGACACCATCCAGGAGCGTTTGCAGCAGGCATCCAATGCCCGCGCCCAGCAAGCTGCCGGCGGTGAGGTGGTCTATTCAGGGGATGCCAATCTGACCGATGAGCAGATCGCCAAGTTGCCGTTCGCTCTGTATCGGCAGGGCTATGAGTATTACTGGAAGACCCACGCACACCCCAACTCGACCTTCAAATACACCACCAGCAGCCTGCTGGACTTGATGCGCTTCGATGCCACCAACCAGATCGAGCTGATCCAGCAACCGTTGCTGATGATCGCAGGCACCGAGGCCGACAGCCTGTACATGACTGAGGATGCCTTCGCCAAGGCGACCGGCACCCAGGATAAAGAGCTGTTCAAGATTGAGGGTGCTACCCATATCGAAACCTACTGGGTGCCGAAGTATGTGGACGCCGCGATGGACAAGTTGACGGCGTTCTACGCCAAAACCCTTTAAGCAAGGATCATCCACCGTGAACAACACTTTGCTTGGGGTCGCGCTATGCGCTGCGATGCCCTTCGCCAACGCTGCCAGCCAGGCCGGTGAGTCTGTGCCCACCCAGCAGATCAGTCGCGCAGGAACTCAGACATCGGTGACGGGATCGGCGGACTATTTCACCGGGCAGGTACGCGTCGATCCCTTGTTTCCCGCCAGTAGTGAGATCAATGCATCCGCTGCCTATGTCATCTTCGAGCCTGGCGCACGCTCAGCCTGGCACACCCATCCCGCTGGGCAGCGGCTGGTTGTGGTTTCCGGTGTTGGCCTGACTCAAGAATGGGGCAAACCCGTGCAGCACATTCACCCTGGAGACGTGGTCATCTGTCCTCCGGGCGTCAAACACTGGCATGGTGCCACCGCGACAGCTGCCATGACCCACCTGGCTATGAGTGGCGCAGTGGATGGCAAAAGTGTCGAGTGGCTGGAGCACGTAAGCGATGAGCAATACAGCGCGGCGCAGAGCCCCTTGGCGTTGCAGGCCAGGCCCGCAGCCTCCGAGACGCTGTCTGCCAAGCAGCAGGCTATCCCGCTAATTGCCGCCGCCATGGCCACAAGCGATATGCCCAGGCTCAGCGCAGCCCTGAATCAAGGGCTGGACGCGGGCCTGAACATCAGCGAGGCGAAGGAAATTCTGGTGCAGCTCTACGCCTACAGCGGCTTTCCCCGCAGCCTTAACGCACTGGGCGAGCTGATGAAGGTAGTGGAAGCACGCAAGCAGCGCGGCATCCAGGATGAAGCCGGTCGCGAACCCAGCCGCGCCATACCCAGCGGCGTTGAATTGCTGGCAGTGGGTAAAGCCAACCAGACCCAGATTGCCGGCGCGCCCGTCCAGGGCCCGTTGTTCGACTTCGCCCCGGTGATCAACCAGTACCTGCAAGGGCACCTGTTCGGCGCCATCTTCGAGCGTGACAACCTGGACTGGCAAAGCCGTGAACTGGCTACCGTTGGAGCGCTGGCCGCGACCCCCGGCGTGGAGGCGCAACTACGTTCGCATATGGCTGCCAGCATCAGGGTTGGTCTGACCGAATCACAGCTGCGCCAACTGATCCAGATGCTGGCCCAGCAGGGTGATGAACAGGCCGCCGAGCGCGCCAGTGAGGCGCTGACACAAGCGCTGGCGATGATGTCAGCACCCAAAAGCACTTCGACACTTCAGGGAGAGGGACGTGGACAGTAATCCAACTGACAGCAGCCGGCGCAACCTGCTGATTGGAGCAGCGGCGCTAGCTGTAGCCCCTCTGATCCCGGGAATGACGGCGAACGCCAGTGACTCAGTAGTCTCTGCAAAGCCAACGAAAACCACTACCCTGGTCGGCCGGCGCAAACTCGGCGCTCTGGAAGTATCGAGTGTAGGCCTGGGCGTGCAGAACATGAGTCGCACCTACCAGACGACAATCCCTAATCGGGTGGAGATGCACAACATCATTCGCACCGCGTTCGAGCACGGCGTCACCTTCTATGATGCGGCCGAGGCGTATGGCCCCCATGAGGTGGAGCGAATTCTCGGTGAAGGCGTGGCCCCGTTCCGCAATGAGGTGGTGATCGCTACCAAGTTCGGCTGGAACATCGATCAGCAAACCGGTGAGCGCCGCCCAGGGCTCAATAGCCGCCCGGAGCACATCAAGTTAGTCGTTGAGGGCATGCTCAAACGCCTGCGTACGGATCGCATCGATCTTCTTTACCAGCACCGCGTCGACCCGCAGATACCAATTGAGGACGTGGCGGGGGCGGTCAAAGACTTGATGGCCGAAGGCAAGGTGCTGCATTGGGGCTTGTCCGAAATGGGGCTGAAGACATTGCGCCGAGCGCATGCCGAGCTGCCCGTTAGCGCGGTGCAGAACGAATATTCGCTGCTATGGCGAGGCCCCGAGCAGGAGCTGATTCCGCTATGTGAGGAACTGGGTATCGGCTTCGTCCCCTGGAGCCCGCTCGGGGTCGGCTTTCTCAGCGGGGCAATCGACGAAAAGACGCGCTTTGCCGAGGGTGATATTCGCGGGATCGAAGCCCGATTTGCGCCGGAGAGTCGGACTAATAACCTGAAGCTTGTGCGCCTGGTGAAAGCCTGGGCCGAACGCAAGAGCGTGACACCCTCCCAGCTCGCATTGGCCTGGCTGATGGTGCAAAAGAACTGGATTGTGCCCATTCCAGGTACGACACAGATGGCGCATATGCTCGAAAACAACGCAGCGGCACAAGTGACCTTCAACAATCAGGAGCTTGCGGAACTCAATGCGGCCTTGGCTGAAATCAGCATCCAAGGTGAACGGCTACCACCGGCTGTGCTCGCCTATAGCGGGGTCGAAGCCCCAGCGCAGTGATGTTTTCGGTTTAGCCCGGATAACGCAGAGCATCGCGCAGCAAGGTAAAAGCCGGTGAACTCTGTCGACGGCTCGGGTAATAGAGGTGGTAGCCCGAGAAGGGCTCGCACCAGTCTTCAAGCACGCGAATCAGCCGGCCTTCAGCTACATGCGCCTGCACTAGGTCTTCGGCCATGTAGGCCAAACCTAACCCCTGGAGGGCTGCCCCCAGGCGCATGGCGATGTTGTTGAACACCAGTTGGCCCTCAACTCGTACCTTGAGTTCCTCTCCGTTCTTCTCGAATTCCCAAGGGAAGATGCCGCCGTAGGTGGGCATGCGGATGTTGATGCAATTGTGCTGCATCAGGTCACGCGGAATTACTGGTTGCGGATGCCTAGCGAAATACGCCGGGGAGCCGACGACAGCCATGCGCATATCTGGGCCGATGCGCATCGCAATCATGTCCTTGGCCACTTGTTGACCTAGCCGTACGCCGGCGTCGTAGCCTTCCGCCACGATATCGGTCAGACCGTAGTCGACGATGACCTCGATGCTCAGATCCGGATTATCCGGTAGCAGCGTTGCCAGTACGGGTTGCAGGATAGTGATCGCCGCATGCTCGCCAGCGGTGAGGCGCAGCTTGCCCGCCGGCTTGTCACGAAACTCGCTGAGCAATCCCAGCTCGCTGTCGATTTCTTCGAATCTGGGCGCGACCACCCGCAGCAGATGTTCTCCTGCCTCCGTGGGGGCAACGCTGCGAGTGGTGCGCGCGAGTAGCCTAACGCCGAGGCGCTCTTCCAGCTGGCGCATGGCGCGACTCAAGGCCGGCTGCGACATACCTAGCTTGGCAGCGGCGCGCGTGAAACTACGCTCCTGCGCCACGGCTGCAAAGATCGCGAGCTGGTCGTAGCTTTCAGTGGCCATTAATGCACACCTGTTATGAACCAACTGCGATTATGCCACCAGGCAAGCTACAGTTGCTTGGTTCCACATTGCCCCAATAGACGACGGTTTCTGTGAGTGTGGGGGAATTCCGTAATGTGTGGTGCCAGAACACACGCGGCAGCTTAGGGTCGATTTCAGCTGGTAACGATAGGCCGCTTCTGGCCGAAAGCAGCCCCACAATCTCGCTTGCTCCCGCTTTCGCCTCAACCTTTCCCCCAGCAATTGCTCAATGCATTGCCCGTCGCGGCGGGCGGCGCAGTGCCCACCATTGACTCGCAAGCACAGCAGTGAAGGCGCACGCCTGCGACTGACTAAAGCGAGCGATCGAGCAGAAACTTGCTGAGAAACTGCCGCGTGCGTTCGTGCTGGGGCGCGGTGAACAGGGTCTTGGCCGGGCCCTGTTCGACGATGTGCCCCTGGTCGATGAAGATCGCCCGGTCTGCCACGTCGCGGGCGAAGGCCATTTCGTGGGTGACGATGACCATGGTGCGCTTTTCCTCGGCAAGGGCGCGGATGGTGGTCAGCACTTCGCCCACCAGTTCGGGGTCGAGGGCCGAGGTGGGTTCGTCGAAGAGGATCACCTGCGGGCGCATGGCCAGGGCACGGGCGATGGCCACGCGCTGCTGCTGGCCGCCGGACAGGCGTTTGGGGTAGGCGTCTTCCTTGCCGCTCAGGCCCACCTTGGCGAGCAGGGCGCGGGCGTGGGCGAGGGCTGCTTCGCGCGGCTCCTTCTTTACCTGCACCGGGCCTTCGATGACGTTTTCCAGTGCCGTGCGGTGGGGGAACAGGTTGAAGTTCTGGAACACGAAGCCGGCCTGCTGGCGCAACTGGCGGATGAGCTTCTGCTGGCCTTTGAGCGGCTTATCCGCATCGATATGGATGTCGCCCACGGTGATCTGCCCGGCGCTGGGTTGCTCCAGCAGGTTGAGGCAGCGCAGCAGGGTGGTCTTGCCCGAGCCGCTGGGGCCGATGATGGCGACCACTTCGCCGGCGGCCACGTCCAGATCGATGCCCTTGAGTACTTCGTTGCTGCCGAAGGCTTTTCGCAGATTGCGCACGGAAATCATCAGTTGTCCTGCTCGTGCCGGTTGACCCTGGTCTCAAGGCGCGCCTGGAAGTGCGCGAGGATGCTGGCCAGCGCCCAGTAGATCAGCGCGGCCGCCAGGTACATGGTGAAAATCTCGAAGGTGCGCGCGGTGATCAACTGCGCCTGACGGAACAGTTCCGGCACCTGGATGGTGGCGGCCAGGGCGGTGT
>CAMPIF010000302.1 GCA_946886245.1 Ectopseudomonas composti
GAACCCGACTCAGGCGTTGAAGCCAACGCTGATTCTCTACGACGCCGAGATTCCCAAGCAGGAAGCCTTGATCGTCGAGCTCGCCCAGGAGCCGAAGCTCGCCATCGCCCGCAGCCTGCGCCCCTCGCAGCTACCGCTGGAGGTACTGGAATACCTCAGCCCGCGGCGCAACCTGAGCTATCACATCGAGCCCAACCACAAGCCCGCTTGAGCCCCATGTAGCCCGGATGCAATCCGGGGATCGAGGGCCACGGCTCCCGGACTTCATTCGGGCTACGCGCTAAGTCGGCCGCGTCCCTCGTAGGGTGCGCCGTGCGCACCGCCCCTCGCACTCGCTCAACCGACCGACTTTTCCTCGATCAGCCAATCCAGGCGCCAGCCGCCCTGGCTCTGGCCCAGCACCTCGGCCAGCCAGGGCAGGAGCTGCCTGAGCTCATCTTCCAGGCCCCATGGCGGGTTGCTGATCACCAGGCCCGAGCCACTGAGGCGCGTTGCATCGTCCGGCGCGTGCACGTAAAGCTCGGCGCGCAGCAACTTGGGCGCGGCGCTCTTGCTCAGGTCACGATAGAAGCGCGCCAACTGGCGCTCATCCTTGATCGGGTACCAGATCGCCACGATGGCCTGGCGCATACGCCCGTGCGCGTCGTTCAACGCCTCCACGCAGCGCTGCAATTCATCGGCCTTCTCGAACGGCGGATCGATCAGCAGCAGCACGCGCTTCTCACGCGTCGGCATCAGCGCTCGCGGCACGTGCCAGCCTTCACCCAGGTGCACAGCGACGCGGCGATCGCCGCGCATATTGTCCTTGAGCAGGCGGCCGTCCTCGGGGTGCTTCTCGTTGAGCTGCAGAGCGTCCTGCTCGCGACTGAGCAGCCGCGCCAGCTCGGGCGAGCCGGGGTAATAGCGCAGTTCGCCATTCGGGTTCATCGCCCGTACCACCTCCAGGTAAGCCTCCACCGCATCCGGCAGTGGCGTGGCCTGCCACAGACGCGCGATACCCTCCTGGTATTCGCCGGTGCGGCTGGCCGCATCGCCGTGCAGGTCGTACAAGCCAATACCGGCATGACTGTCGAGGTAGGCGAAAGGTGCCTCCTTCTTCGACAGCAAACCGATCAGGCGAGTCAACACCAGATGCTTGAGTACGTCGGCGTGGTTGCCGGCATGGAAGGCGTGGCGGTAGTTCATGGAGGTCTCCGAAGCGGTCGCCAAGTTTACCCGTTGCAAGGGCTTTACGCGCGCATCAGCTCCAGCAACAAGGCCAGCGGCGGGTGCTCACCGGCGTCGCGACGGCGCACCAGCAATGTAGTCGTCGCGCCAAGCTCAGGGGCGATGGCCTGGTATTGCACCAGATGCACACGCGGGTGACTGTCGAGCAGGCTGCGTGGCAACAGGCCGATACCCATGCCGGCAGCAATGCCGGCAAAGATCGCGTCGATGGAGCCATAGCTCTGCCGCGCCGCCACCTGCAAGCCACGACTGACCGCCCAACGTTCGAGGCGCTCGCGGTAGTGGCACCCATCGGGAAAACCCAGCAGCGTCTGCGGCCGACTCTCCAGCTGGGAGGCATCCTGCTCGGGCGGCAGCACCAGCATCAGTTCCTCCTGCCAGATAGGCAGGCAGTCGAGCTGAGGATGCTCGAACGGCCCGCCGATCAATCCGCCGTCCAGCTCCCCGGATAACACACCCTCGACCAGTCGCCGGCTCGGCCCGGTGCTGAGCTGCAGGTTCACCCGCGGAGCCCGCTGGTGGAAAGCTGCCAGCAGCTCCGGCAGGCGCACCGCCGCAGTGGTTTCCATCGAGCCAAGACGCAGATCGCCGCTCCAGATATCTTCCTGCACGCTGCGCCAGGCCATCTGGCAGAGCTGCTCCAGGTTTTCGGCGTGTGGCAACAGGCGTTCACCCGCTGGCGTCAGCCGCAAGCGCTGGCCCTGACGCAGGAACAGTCGCGTATCGAGCTGTTGCTCCAGTTGCCGCAGGCGCGCCGAGACGTTCGACGGTACGCAACTCAGGCGCAAGCCTGCGGCGCTCAACGAGCCTTCACGCGCCACAGCGAGGAAGTAGCGGAACAACTGAGGATTGAGTCGCTGCCAGGCACCCATGAATTCACCAAAAGTGAAAATTGAATGCAGTATTTTTCACTAACGATCAGTTAGCGACAACGACTAAGGTGCGCGGCACGACCGGAGGACAAATGCCCAGATTCGACCGCACCCACTTCACCGCTCTGCTCGCCGCCGCCCTGGCGCTGGTCGTCGTGCATGCCCTCGGCCGCTTTGCCTATACCCCGCTGTTACCCCTGCTGCTCGATGACGGTTTGTTCGATCTGGCCGGAGGCGCCCAGTTGGCGACCTGGAACTATCTCGGCTATCTGCTCGGCGCTCTGCTCGCACTGCCCATGGCCAATCCACGCGGCTTGCGCCTGGGCCTGCCAGCGGCGCTGCTGATCAACGCCGGCCTGACCCTGGGACAGGCTTTCGTCCATGACTTCGCCGCACTCGCGGCACTGCGCCTGGCCAACGGCATCAGCAACGGCATTGTCTTCGTGCTCGCACCAGCGCTGGTACTGGAGTGGCTGGCCTTGCGCCAGGCGACGGCACTGAGCGGCCTGGTCTACCTGGGCTTGGGCGGCGGCATGCTGTTGTGCGGCCTGCTGGTGGCCATCACGCCCTGGCAAGGGCCGATGCGCTGGTTGCCCATGGCCCTCTGCGCCCTGCCTGTGGCGCTGCTATGCGCCCCCATGCTGCGACGCCTGGCACAACATCTACCTGAAAAGCCCCACGCGAGCACTCAGGCGCCACTCTTCGACAGGCGAACTCGACCGCTGTTGATGGCTTACCTCGGTGCTGGTCTGGGTTACATACTGCCACTGACCTTCCTGCCGGCACTGGCTCGGGAGCAGTTGCCCGCCGACCATCCGCTGCTGATCGGCAACTGGTGGTGGACCGCGCTTGCCTGCCTGGTATCGGCGACCCTGTGGAACCACGCCGGCGCCTGGCTGGGTGATCGCCGCGCCCTGCTGGCCAACTACCTGCTGCAACTGCTCGGCGTGGTCATGCCAATTCTGCTGCCCGGATCGATCGGCGTGATGGCCTGCGCCCTGCTGGTGGGCGGCACCTTTCTCGGCACCGTACTGCTGACCCAGCGCCTGGCTCGCGCCCTCAACCCAGGCCAGGGCTTGCGTCTGGCGGCGCTGCTGATCAGTCTCTATGGCGGCAGCCAGTTGCTCGGTCCCTGGCTGGTGGAACATTGGACTGCCGCCGGGCATAGCCTCACAAGCAGTTTTTCCATTGGTGCGGCTGCACTGCTCTGGGCTCTGTTCTGGGCTTGGCGCGTAGCCGAACCGCAACCCGACCGCTGAAACGGAGCCATCCCATGCATTTAGCCGCCCTGCTTGGCAGCGAACTTCCCCTGATCCAGGCACCGATGGCGGGTTCGCAGGATCACCGCCTGGCCGCCGCCGTGAGCCAGGCCGGTGGCCTGGGCTCGATTCCCTGCGCAATGCTCACAGCGGCCGCCCTGCGCCAGGCGCTGCAAACGATGCGCGACCTGACCGAGCGGCCGTTCAACCTCAATTTCTTCAGCCATGTGTCACCCGAGCCAGACGCGGCCCGCGAGGCTGGCTGGCGTGAGGCGCTGGCGCCCTACTACGGCGAGCTGGGCGTGGACCCGGCCAATATCGCCAGCGGACCAGGACGCCTGCCGTTCAACGCAGAGGCCGCCGAGCTGGTGGAAGAGTTCCGCCCTGCGGTGGTGAGCTTCCACTTCGGTCTGCCGCAGCCTGACCTGCTGGCGCGAGTAAGACGCAGCGGGGCGAAGATCCTCTCCAGCGCCACCACCCTGGATGAAGCGCTGTGGCTACAGGAGCGCGGCGTCGATGCAGTGATCGCCCAGGGTCTGGAGGCTGGCGGCCATCGCGGACACTTTCTGGATCTCGACCTGAGCCGCCAGCTCGGCACCTTCGCCCTGCTACCGCAGCTGGTGGATGCGCTGTCGGTGCCGGTGATTGCCGCTGGCGGCATCAGCGATGCCCGTGGTGTGGCGGCGGCCATGGCCCTCGGCGCAGCCGGCGTGCAGGTTGGCAGTGCGTACTTGCTGTGCCCGGAAGCCACGACCAGCGTCCTGCACCGCGCTGCACTGCAAAGCCCGGCGGCGCGCCACACGGCGCTGACCAACCTGTTCAGCGGGCGCCCGGCGCGCGGCATCGTCAATCGCCTGATGCGCGAGCTGGGGCCGCTGAGCACACAGGCACCCGCTTTCCCCCTGGCCACTGCAGCCATCGCGCCGTTGCGCGCAGCGGCCGAGGCGCAGGGCAGCGGCGACTTTTCACCGCTGTGGGCCGGGCAGAACGTCGCGAGTTGTCGCTCCATGCCCGCCGCCGAGCTGACACACGAGCTGGCGCGGGGCTTCGCCTGACAGCCAGGAGCAGCCTCGTAGGGCGGGTGTAACCCGCCATTGCCGAGGCGGCGGGTTGCTCTCCGCCAACGAGCAATTATCACCGCCACTGATGATGCTGTGCAGGCAGACGGCCCACTGCCTAGACTCGGTCGATCATCTGGAGGCCCGTTCCATGTCCGAGACCCTGCTCAGCTCCCGCAATCTGGCGTTCGAACTCTATGAGGTGCTCGACGCCGAAGCCCTGACCCAGCGCCCGCGCTTCGCCGATCACAACCGCGAGACCTTCGATGCGGCGATCAGCACCGCACGTGGCATCGCCGAGGCGCTGTTCGCCCCGCACAATCGCAAGAACGACGAACACGAGCCGCAGTACGTCGATGGTGGCGCGGTGCTGATCGCGGAGGTCGAGCCGGCCTTGCGCGCCTTCCACGAAGCCGGTTTTCTCAACGCCACCCGCGACTTCGAACACGGCGGCATGCAACTGCCCAACCTGCTGTCGCAGGCCTGCTTCGCGCATTTCCAGTCGGCCAACATCGCCACCAGCTCCTACTCGATGCTGACCATGGGCGTGGCCAATCTGATCGAGGCCTTCGGCAGCCAGGAGCAGAAATCACGCTACCTGCAGCCGATCATCGACGGCCGTTTCTTCGGCACCATGGCGCTGACCGAGCCGCATGCCGGCTCCTCGCTGTCGGACATCCACACCCGCGCCGAGCCGCATGCCGATGGCAGCTACCGGATCAAGGGCAACAAGATATTCATCTCCGGCGGCGACCAGCCGATCTCCGAAAACATCGTGCACATGGTGCTGGCCAAGCTGCCGGACGCACCGCCCGGCGTTAAGGGCATCAGCCTGTTCCTGGTGCCCAAGTTCCACGTCAATGAAGACGGCAGCCTGGGCGCGCGCAACGACGTGACCCTGGCCGGCCTGTTCCACAAGATGGGTTGGCGCGGCACCACCTCCACCGCCCTGAATTTCGGCGACAACGGTGAATGCGTCGGCTATCTGGTCGGCAAGCCGCACGCCGGCCTCTCCTACATGTTCCAGATGATGAACGAGGCGCGCATCGGCGTCGGCATGGGCGCGATCATGCTTGGCTACGCCGGCTACCTCTATTCACTGGACTACGCGCGTAATCGCCCACAGGGCCGCCAACCCGATGGCAAGGACCCGAGCAGTCCGCAGATTTCGATCGTCGAGCACGCCGACGTACGGCGCATGCTGCTGACGCAGAAGGCCTACGTCGAAGGCGCCTTCGACCTCGGCCTGTACGCCGCGCGTCTGTTCGACGACACCCACACCCTGGAAACCGCCGAAGAGCGCACCCGCGCTCTGGAGCTGCTCGACCTGCTCACCCCCATCGTCAAGTCCTGGCCGTCGGAGTTCTGCCTCAAGGCCAACGAGCTGGCGATCCAGATTCTCGGCGGCCATG
>CAMPIF010000303.1 GCA_946886245.1 Ectopseudomonas composti
CGGCAGCGTCGACACCCACTGGCTGGCGATGAAAGGCGTGCATCCGGATGACGAGTTGCAAGCTCTGCCGACCGACTTCCGTCTCAGTGCCACGCATGTGTTGCGGGTTCCCGGTTGCCAAGGCCAGCGCCATCTGTTGATACTGCGTCGCTCGGTCTAAGGGGAAAGAAGATGGCCAAGGTATTCGCGATCGCCAATCAGAAAGGCGGCGTGGGCAAAACCACGACGTGCATCAACCTGGCCGCCTCTCTGGTAGCGACCAAACGCCGTGTGCTGCTCATCGATCTGGACCCGCAGGGCAACGCGACCATGGGCAGCGGTGTCGACAAGCACGGCCTCGAACACTCGATCTACGACGTACTGATCGGAGAATGCGACCTGAGCCAGGCCATGCAGTTCTCCGAACACGGCGGCTACCAACTGCTGCCGGCCAACCGCGATCTGACTGCCGCCGAAGTCGCCCTGTTGGAAATGAAGATGAAGGAGAGTCGCCTGCGTTATGCCCTGGCGCCGATCCGCGAGAACTACGACTACATCCTCATCGACTGCCCACCGTCTCTGAGCATGTTGACCATCAATGCCCTGGTCGCTGCCGATGGTGTGATCATCCCCATGCAGTGCGAGTACTACGCGCTCGAGGGCCTGTCCGATCTGGTCAACAGCATCCAGCGCATCGCCCAGCTGCTCAATCCCAAGCTGCAGATCGAAGGTCTGCTGCGCACCATGTATGACCCGCGTATCAGCCTGACCAACGACGTCACGGCTCAGCTCAAGCAGCACTTCGGTGACAAGCTGTATGACGTCGTGATACCGCGCAACGTACGGCTGGCCGAAGCACCGAGCTTCGGTATGCCGGCGCTGGTCTACGACAAACAATCCCGTGGTGCCATCGCCTACCTGGCCTTGGCCGGCGAGCTGGTGCGCCGTCAGCGTGCCGCCGCGAAAACCGCTACCGCTTAAGGAACATCCGCATGGCTGCGAAGAAACGAGGTCTGGGTCGAGGTCTGGACGCACTGCTCGGCGGCAACACCGTCAATGCATTGCAGGAAGAGGCCGCTCAGGTCGACACGCGTGAGCTGCAATACGTGCCCCTGGAGCTGATCCAGCGTGGCAAGTACCAGCCGCGCCGTGACATGGACCAGACCGCTCTGGAAGAGCTCGCTGCCTCCATTCGTGCCCAGGGCGTGATGCAGCCCATCGTCCTGCGCCCCATCGGTGGTGGACGTTTCGAGATCGTCGCCGGTGAACGCCGCTGGCGTGCCAGCCAGCTGGCCGGTCAGGACAAGATTCCGGCCATGGTCCGTGAACTGCCGGATGAAGCCGCCATCGCCATGGCGCTGATCGAGAACATCCAGCGCGAAGACCTCAACCCGATCGAGGAAGCCGTGGCCCTGCAGCGGCTGCAGCAGGAATTCGAGCTGACCCAGCAACAGGTCGCCGATGCGGTGGGCAAATCCCGCGTCACCATCACCAACCTGCTGCGCCTGATCGCCCTGCCGGAAGAGATCAAGACCCTGCTTTCCCATGGCGACCTGGAGATGGGGCATGCCCGTGCACTGCTCGGTTTACCCCTCGAACAGCAGGTTGAAGCGGCGCGACATGTTGTCGCACGTGGCCTGACCGTTCGTCAGACCGAAGCCCTGGTGCGCCAGTGGCTCAGCGCCAAACCAGCCCCGGTCAAGGCCAAGGCCGACCCGGACATCAGTCGCCTGGAGCAGAAGCTCGCAGAGCGTCTGGGCTCGCCCGTGCAGATCAAGCACGGCAGCAAGGGCAAGGGGCAGTTGGTGATTCGCTACAACTCCCTCGACGAATTGCAGGGTGTACTGGCGCACATTCGTTGAAACAATTCAGTCTGTAGTCCTACTTCTCTCCTACTACAGCACGGTTGATCAGGCGCAGGCTGAACCCTATACTCCCCGCGCAATTTTGTCGGCTACGGGCCGAGATTCGGCGCCTTGCAGGGAGAAGTCGATGGGCATCCCCAGTAAGGTCCCGTTTCATCGTCAGCCAGGTTTTCCGATCCTGATTCTTCAGGCCATCGTGACGGCTGTGATCGCAGTTATTTTTGCCGTCAGTGGTGGATGGGTCGCGGCCTATTCGGCACTGCTGGGGGGGCTGATAGCCCTGCTGGCCAACGCGTATTTTGCATTCAAGGCCTTTCGTTATTTTGGCGCGCGTTCGGCCCGAGCCATCGTCCAGTCGATCTGGGCCGGGGCCATGGGTAAATGGATTATCACGGCAGTGCTGTTTGCACTGGCGTTCGTAGGGGTAGAACCACTTGCACCGATGCAGCTGTTCATCGGTTATCTGCTAGGCCTTCTGGCTGCAGCCTGTGCCCCCCTACTCATGAAAGTTTTCTGAAGCATTGGACCGTTTGAGGCGTTTATGGCTGATACCCCAGCAGAATATATCCAGCATCACCTGCAGAACCTGGTCTACGGCTCTCACCCGGATAAGGGCTGGATCATTGCCCAGACCCCGGAAGAGGTTAAAGCGATGGGCTTCTGGGCTGTCCATGTGGACACTCTGGGTTGGTCGCTGTTCATGGGCCTGATCTTCATCACCCTGTTCCGCATCGCCGCCAAGCGAGCCGTTACCGGTGTGCCGACCGGCCTGCAGAACATGGCCGAGATGTGCATCGAGTTCGTCGAGGGCATCGTCAAAGACACCTTCCATGGCAAGAACCCGCTGGTTGCGCCGCTGGCCCTGACCATCTTCGTCTGGGTGTTTTTGATGAACAGCCTGAAGTGGATCCCGGTCGACTACATTCCCGGCCTGGCTTCGCTTCTGGGCCTGCCGTACTTCAAGATCGTCCCCACCGCCGACCCCAACGGTACCTTCGGTATCTCTCTGGGCGTGTTCCTGCTGATCATCTTCTACAGCATCAAGGTCAAGGGCATCGGTGGCTTTACCAAGGAACTGTCGTTCACCCCGTTCAATCACTGGGCGCTGATTCCTTTCAACCTGTTCCTGGAAATCATCGGCCTGCTGACCAAGCCGCTGAGCCTGGCCCTGCGTCTGTTCGGCAACATGTATGCCGGTGAAGTGGTGTTTATCCTGATCGCGCTGCTGCCCTTCTACGTCCAGTGGGGTCTCAACGTGCCATGGGCTATCTTCCACATCCTGGTCATTCCGCTGCAGGCGTTCATTTTCATGGTGCTGACCGTGGTTTATCTGAGTGCTGCGCACGAAGATCACCACTGATCGACATCGAAAAACCCGAAAACCCCTAACTCGTAACCTTAACCTCTAAAAACTCTGGAGCTAACTATGGAACTCGTCTACATCGCCGCTGCCATCATGATCGGTCTGGGTGCCCTGGGTACCGGTATCGGCTTCGCCCTGCTGGGCGGCAAGCTGCTGGAATCCACCGCTCGCCAGCCTGAGCTGGGCCCGCAGCTGCAAACCAAGACCTTCCTGATGGCCGGTCTGCTCGACGCCGTTCCGATGATCGGTGTGGGTATCGCGATGTACCTGATCTTCGTTGTCGCGGGTTAAGAGTTCCTGAGTTCGAGGCAGCATGATGAGTGCTGCCTCTTCAGGCTTTTCTTCCCTGAACACGAGATAGCACGAGGTAAATCGCTGTGAACATTAACCTGACCCTGTTCGGTCAAACGATTGCCTTCGCTATTTTCGTCTGGTTCTGCATGAAGTTCGTATGGCCGCCGCTGACGCTGGCCATGCAGGAACGCCAGAAGAAAATCGCAGAAGGTCTGGATGCTGCCGGGCGCGCTGAGCGCGATCTGCAGTTGGCCCAGGAACGCGCTGCCCAGATGCTTCGTGAAACCAAAGAGCAAGCTGCCGAGATTCTCGATCGGGCGAACAAGACCGCCAACGCAATCGTCGAAGAAGCCAAGGCCCAGGCCCGCTCTGAAGGTGAAAAGCTGATTGTTGGCGCCAAAGCCGAAATCGATCTGGAAGTGAATCGTGCCAAGGAACAACTGCGTGCACAGGTAGCAGCTCTGGCTGTGACCGGCGCCGAGAAGATCCTGCAGTCCTCCGTGGACGGCGCTGCGCACAACGATCTGGTCGCAAAACTGGCCTCTCAACTCTAAGCGAGGCTCGCGATGATCAATACCAACACGCTCGCTCGGCCCTACGCGAAAGCTGCGTTTGAGTTTGCCAGTGCTGCACAGCAGGCCGATGCCTGGTTGAACATGCTGTCGCTGTCCGCGGCCGCGGTTCAAGCGCCGGCCATGGCTCAGCAGTTGGTCAACCCGGCGTTGACCGATGAGCAGAAAGTCAATGTACTGGCGCAGCTCTGTGCCGGTCACATCGACGCTTCGTTCAGCAACTTCCTGCGCTCGCTGGGCAGTAACGACCGACTGTCGCTGCTCCCGGTGGTACGCGAACAATTCGCTGTGCTGAAGGCTGAAGCTGAACGCGCCCTCGATGTCGAGGTCGAGTCGGCTTTCGAACTCAGTGCCGAGCAATTGCAAACTCTGGCTGCCGCCCTTTCCAAGCGGCTCGATCGCACCGTCCAGCCCACGCCCGTGGTCAATCCCGCCCTGATCGGCGGTGTTGTCATTCGTGCAGGTGACCTGGTCATCGACGGTTCGGTCCGCGGCAAGCTGAACAAGCTGGCCGAAGCGTTGAAATCCTGATTTGAGGGAACTGGCATGCAGCAATTGAATCCTTCCGAAATTAGCGAAATCATCAAGCAGCGCATTGAGTCGCTTGATGTATCCGCTCAAGCCCGTAATGAAGGCACCATCGTCAGCGTTTCCGACGGTATCGTGCGCATCTACGGCCTCGCCGACGTCATGTACGGTGAGATGATCGAATTCCCTGGTGGCGTGTACGGCATGGCCCTGAACCTGGAGCAAGACTCCGTAGGTGCCGTAGTACTGGGTGGTTACCTGACCCTCGCCGAAGGCATGAGCGCCAAGTGCACCGGTCGCATCCTGGAAGTTCCGGTTGGTCCGGAGCTGCTGGGTCGTGTGGTCGACGCACTGGGCAACCCGATCGATGGCAAAGGCCCGATCAACGCCGCCGCTACCGACGCCGTTGAAAAGGTTGCGCCGGGCGTGATCTGGCGTAAGTCGGTCGACCAGCCGGTGCAGACCGGTTACAAGTCGGTCGATGCCATGATCCCGGTTGGCCGTGGCCAGCGCGAGCTGATCATCGGTGACCGTCAGATCGGTAAAACCGCTCTGGCCATCGACGCCATCATCAACCAGAAAAACAGCGGCATTAAGTGCGTCTACGTCGCGATCGGTCAGAAGCAGTCGACCATCGCCAACGTGGTGCGCAAGCTGGAAGAGAACGGCGCGCTGGCCAACACCATCGTGGTGGCCGCTTCCGCTTCCGAATCCGCCGCATTGCAGTTCATTGCACCGTACGCCGGTTGCACCATGGGCGAATACTTCCGTGACCGCGGCGAAGACGCGCTGATCGTTTATGACGATCTGTCCAAGCAAGCCGTGGCTTATCGTCAGATTTCCCTGCTGCTGCGCCGTCCGCCAGGCCGTGAAGCCTACCCGGGCGACGTGTTCTATCTCCACAGCCGTCTGCTGGAGCGCGCTTCCCGCGTTTCCGAAGAGTACGTCGAGAAGTTCACCAATGGCGCCGTGAAGGGCAAGACCGGTTCCCTGACCGCTCTGCCGATCATCGAAACCCAGGCCGGTGACGTTTCCGCGTTCGTTCCGACCAACGTGATCTCGATCACCGACGGTCAGATCTTCCTGGAATCGGCCATGTTCAACTCGGGTATCCGTCCGGCCGTCAACGCCGGTATCTCGGTATCCCGTGTCGGTGGCGCAGCTCAGACCAAGATCATCAAGAAGCTTTCCGGTGGTATCCGTACCGCTCTGGCTCAGT
>CAMPIF010000304.1 GCA_946886245.1 Ectopseudomonas composti
TACCTCTTCCACTTTAGAGTGCCTGACGAACATACAAGCCCGGATGAAATCCGGGAAACCATAACCGACCGTGAAGCCCTGGATTTCATCCAGGCTACGGGTGCTGGACGGTGCTGTAGGAGCCGGCTTGCTGGCGATACGTTTGCCCGAATCGCCCGCAAGCGGGCTCCTACGCATATGGCGCGATGTCAGCCAAAGCGCGGCGCGAACAGGGCGAATACCTCGTCGAAGATCGCCAGTGCCTCGTTCACCTGTGCGGCACTGACGATGCACGGCGGCACCACATGGATGCGGTTCTCCACCACGAAACTGAGCAGCCCGCGTGCGGTCAGCGCTGCCTTCATCTCCTGCATCACCGGCGCCGGCATCGGCGTCTTCTGCTGCACGTCGCTGACGAACTCCAGCGCCCAGAACAGGCCGACGCCACGCGCCTCGCCGATCATCGGGTAGCGCTCGGCGAGTTTCTTCAGGCCCGGGCCGAGCACCTGCGCGCCGATGTCGCGGGCGTTCTCCACCATGCCTTCCTCGGCCATCGCATCCAGCGTGGCGACGATGGCGGCCATGGCCAGCGGGTGGCCGGAGTAGGTCAGGCCGCCAGGGAAGAAGTTCGTGTCGAAGTGTTCGCAGATCGGCCTGGAAATCATCACCCCGCCGGCCGGCACATAACCTGAATTGACGCCCTTGGCGAAGACGATCAGATCCGGCACCAGGTCGAAATGATCCAGCGCCAGCCAGCTGCCGGTGCGGCCGAAGCCGGCCATTACTTCATCGAGAATCAGCAGGATGCCGAACTCGTCTGCCAGCTTGCGTACGCCCTGCATGTAGCCCTTGGGGGGCACCAGGATGCCGGCAGTGCCGGGGATGCTCTCCAGCAGGATGGCGGCGATGGCGCCCGGCCCCTCGCATTCGATGACCCGGCGAAGATGCTGCAGGGCACGCGCGCATTCTTCTTCTTCGTTCGCCGCATTGAACTCGGTGCGGTACAGGTAGGGATTGAAGAAGTGCACATGGCCACGGGCGTATTCGTTGGGCACGCGGCGTGGGTCACCAGTGGCGACGATGGCCGCGCCGGTGCTGCCATGGTAGGAACGGTAGGCGGAGAGGATCTTGTCGCGGCCGGTGTACAGACGTGCCATGCGCATGGCGTTCTCGTTGGCATCGGCGCCAGCGTTGGTGAAGAACACCTTGGAGAAACCGGCCGGCGCGCGGGCGAGGATGCGCTTGGCCGCTTCGCCACGCATCAGGTTGGCGGTGGCCGGGGCGATGGTCACCAGGCTGCCGGCCTGCTCCTGGATGGCGGCGATGACCTTCGGGTGCTGGTGGCCGATGTTGGTGTTGACCAGTTGGCTGCTGAAGTCGAGGTAGCGTTTACCGTCGTAGTCCCACAGGGTGCAGCCTTCGCCGCCGGCGATCACCAGCGGGTTGAGGGCGCCCTGGGTCGACCAGGAATGGAAGACGTGCTGGCGATCCAGGTCGTGGACGTACTGGTTGCTGATCGGTGTGCTCATGATGACCTCGGGCTGGTCGTTGCGGATGGCTGCACCATAGGAACAAAGCGGCCGTGTGCCGTAGGGCCAGATGCCGGAAGTGGCTGGGTCAGAGCGTCTGGCTCGCCGACGGCGGGCAACTGTCCCTAGGCGCCCTGCGTGCACAGGCTAGGCTGGAGGCATACGTTTTCAGGAGTGAAACCATGGCCCACGCATTCGAGATCAACACCGCCCCCGTGACGCCCACTGATGGCCTTGATAGCCCCGCGATCGCCCAGGCGCGTATCGACCTGGCCGCCTGCTTTCGCATGGCCGCCCGGCTCGGCATGGGCGAGGGTATCTGCAACCACTTTTCCATGGTGGTGCCGGGATGGCCGCAGCTGTTTCTGGTCAATCCGTATGGCCTGGCTTTCGCCGAAGTCACCGCATCGTCGCTGCTGATCTGCGATTTCGACGGGCGCGTGGTGCTGGGCGATGGCCGCCCGGAGGCCACGGCGTTCTTCATCCATGCCCAGTTGCACCGCCTCAATCCACGCGCCACGGCGGCCTTCCACACGCACATGCCCCATGCCACTGCATTGTGCATGCTCGAAGGTGAGCCCTTCGTCTGGGCCGGGCAGACCGCGCTGAAATTCTACGAGCGACTGGCCGTGGACGAGGATTACCAGGGCCTGGCGCTGGACTACGCCGAAGGCGAGCGTATCGCCCGCGCGGCAGGTGATGCCGATGTGCTGATGCTGAAGAACCATGGCCCGCTGGTGCTGGGGCCGAGCATTGCCGAGGCCTGGGACGACCTCTACTACCTGGAGCGCGCCGCCGAGGTGCAGCTCAAGGCCATGGCCTGCGGTCGGCCGCTGAAGGCAGTGGCACCGGAAATTGCCAGCGCGGCCTGCCGGCAGATGCTGCAGGGCAATGCCGAAAGCGCGCACCTGCATCTTGAGAGCGTGAAGCGCCAGTTGCTGCGCGAGGGCTCGGATTTCACCGAGTAACTGGTTGGTGGGCGGGTGGGGCGTCGCCCACCCTACAGATCGTTCGCCTGCCGTAGAGTGGGCTTTAGCCCACCAACACGTGGACGCGGAGCGTCCCTGACTTCATTCCCACGCGGAGTGTGAGGAACGATCTTCCAATCCCGTGTGAGGGGAGTAGTGGCGACTGAGGCTGTCGCGGCTAAAGCCCCTCCCACAGAATGGCGCCCGTCAGATCGCCACCAGCCCGCGCACACCCTCGGTTTCCATGTTCTCGCCACGACCCTGCTGGACGATCTCGCCGCGGCTCATCACCAGGTACTGGTCGGCCAGTTCGGCGGCGAAGTCGTAGAACTGCTCGACCAGCAGGATGGCCATGTCGCCACGGGCGGCGAGCTTCTTGATCACCGCGCCGATTTCCTTGATCACCGAGGGCTGGATGCCTTCGGTGGGTTCGTCGAGGATCAAGAGGCGCGGCTGGCTGGCCAGGGCGCGGCCGATGGCCAGCTGTTGTTGCTGGCCGCCGGACAGGTCGCCGCCACGGCGATGCTTCATTTCGCGCAGCACCGGGAACAGCTCGTAGATGAATTCCGGCACGGCCTTGGCCTGGCTGCCGGGAAAGCGCGACAGGCCCATCAGCAGGTTCTCTTCCACCGTCAGGCGGCCGAAGATCTCGCGTCCCTGGGGCACGTAGGCGATGCCGGCATGCACGCGCTGGTGCGGTTTGAAGCCGGTGATTGGCTTGCCTTCCCATTGCACGTTGCCGTCCTTGGCCGGAATCAGGCCCATCAGGCATTTGAGCAGGGTGGTCTTGCCCACGCCGTTGCGGCCGAGCAGGCAGGTGACCTCGCCGACCTTCACGTCGAACGACAGGCCACGGAGGATGTGGCTACCGCCGTAATACTGGTGGAGTTGCTCAACTTGCAGCATAGAAATGTCCTTCATTCGTAGTGTGGGAGGAGCCGGGCGGCGAACCGATCAGCCGCGAGCTTTTGAAGTACGCAGTCATCGCGGCTAAAGCCCCTCCCACTGGCTGGCGTCAGCGACCCAGATAAACCTCGATCACCCGCTCGTCGTTCTGTACCTGCTCCAGCGAGCCTTCGGCCAGCACGCTGCCCTGGTGCAGCACGGTGACGTGGTCGGCGATGGAGCCGACGAAGCCCATGTCATGCTCCACCACCATCAGCGAGTGCTTGCGCGCCAGGGACTTGAACAGCTCGGCGGTGAACTCGGTCTCGGCATCGGTCATGCCGGCCACTGGCTCGTCGAGCAGCAGCAGGTGCGGCTCCTGCATCAGCAGCATGCCGATCTCGAGGAACTGCTTCTGACCGTGAGAGAGCAGGCCGGCTGGGCGGTTGCGCGAGGTTTCCAGGCGGATGGTGCCCAGCACTTCCTCGATACGATCCTTCTGCTCGCCACTGAGTTTGGCGCGCAGGCTGGCCCACACCGACTTGTTGGTCTTCTGCGCCAGCTCCAGGTTCTCGAACACCGTCAGCGCCTCGAACACCGTCGGCTTCTGGAACTTGCGGCCGATGCCGGCCTGGGCGATTTCCACCTCGCTCATGGCGGTCAGGTCGTACTGCTCGCCGAAGTAGGCGACACCGTTGTCGGGCCGGGTCTTGCCGGTGATCACGTCCATCATGGTGGTCTTGCCGGCGCCGTTGGGGCCGATGATGCAGCGCAGCTCGCCGACGCCGATGTACAGCGTCAGGTTGCTCAGCGCCTTGAAGCCGTCGAAGCTGACGTTGATGTCTTCCAGGGTGAGGATGGTGCCGTGGCGGACGTTGACGCCCTTGCCGACGTTCTTGCCGATGTCCAGCGCCAGGCCGGTGGGGTCGAAGGCGGCTTCGAGCATGGTTTCAGGTACCGGAGTGGCTCTCATTGATCCTTCTCCTTCTTGAGCAGACCGACGACGCCTCTGGGCAGGAACAGGGTGACCACGATGAACAGCGCCCCCAGTGCGAACAGCCAGTATTCGGGGAAGGCCACGGTGAACCAGCTCTTCATGCCGTTGACCAGACCGGCGCCGAGCAGCGGGCCGATCAGCGTGCCGCGGCCGCCGAGGGCGACCCAGACGGCGGCCTCGATGGACTGCGTCGGCGCCATCTCGCTGGGGTTGATGATGCCCACCTGCGGCACGTACAGCGCGCCGGCCAGGCCGCACAACACCGCGCTCAATACCCAGATGAACAGCTTGTAACCGCGCGGATCGTAGCCGCAGAACATCAGGCGATTCTCGGCATCGCGCAGGGCGGTGAGCACCCGGCCGAACTTGCTGCGGGCCAGGCGAAAGCCCAGGTACAGGCTGCCCACCAGCAGCACCACGGTGGCGAAGAAGAGGACGGCGCGAGTGCCCTGCGCCGTGATGTCGAAACCGAGAATGCGGGTGAAACCGGTAAAGCCGTTGTTGCCGCCGAAGCCGGTTTCGTTGCGGAAGAACAGGAGCATGCCGGCGAAGGTCAGCGCCTGGGTCATGATCGAGAAGTACACGCCCTTGATCCGCGAGCGGAAGGCGAAGAAGCCGAACACCAGCGCCAGCAGGCCGGGCGCCAGCACCACCAGGCACATTGCCCAGAGGAAGCTGGAGGTGCCGTACCAGTACCAGGGCAGCTCGCTCCAGGCCAGGAAGCTCATGAAGGCCGGCAGGCCGTCACCGGCGCTCTGGCGCATCAGATACATGCCCATGGCGTAGCCGCCGAGGGCGAAGAACAGGCCGTGGCCCAGCGACAGCATGCCGGCGTAGCCCCAGACCAGATCCAGTGCCAGGGCGACGATGGCGTAGCAGAGGATCTTGCCCACCAGCGTCAGGCTGTAGGCCGAAACGTGCAACGCATGGTCGGCCGGCAGCAGGTGCAGCAACGGCATGGCCAGCAGGATCGCCAGCACCACCAGGCCGATGGCGATGGATACCTGCGGGCCGAGCTTGGCGCTGGCGCGGGCCAGCAGCGTTTGATTTATCGCATTCATCAGTCGATCACTCGTCCGTTAAGTCCGTAGGGCAGGTGCAACCCGCCGCTGCAGTGATGGCGTTCGGTAGATGTGGCGGGTTTCACCCGCCCTACGGTCGATGGCGCACTCATCAATCGATCACCCGTCCTTTGAGCGCGAAGAGGCCTTGCGGGCGTTTCTGGATGAACAGGATGATCAGCGCGAGGATGAGGATCTTGCCGAGCACGGCACCGATCTGCGGTTCGAGGAACTTGTTCACCACGCCCAGGCCGAAGGCGGCCAGCACGCTGCCGGCCAGTTGGCCGACGCCGCCGAGCACCACCACCAGGAAGGAGTCGATGATGTAGCTCTGGCCGAGGTCCGGGCCGACGTTGCCGATCTGGCTCAGGGCCACGCCGCCAAGGCCGGCGATGCCCG
>CAMPIF010000305.1 GCA_946886245.1 Ectopseudomonas composti
GGCATAGGCTACGCGTTTGGGCTGCGCCTCGAACCCCGCCAGGCGCGCCCACTCCCAGGCCCCCAGCGTGACCACCGCACCGATGAACAGGGCGAAGGCACCGCCGTCGAGCAGAAAAAAACCGCCCAGGGCGATGGGCAACAGCACCAGCGCCGTGATGATTCGTTGTTTCAACATTAAGAGCGCGCCTCAGCTTCCACCTGCTCGCTGGTCTTGCCGAAGCGACGCTGGCGGGTAGCGAAATCAGCCAGCGCCTTGCGCATGGCCTCGTGCTTGAAGTCCGGCCAATAGAGGTCGGAGAAGTACAGCTCGCTGTAAGCCAACTGCCACAGAAGGAAGTTACTGATGCGGCGCTCGCCGCCCGTACGAATGCACAGGTCGGGCAGAGGCAGGTCACCGGTAGCCAGACAGCCCTGGAGCAATTGCGGGGTGATGTCCTCGGGCTGCAAATGACCCGCCTGCACTTCACGCGCCAGGCGCTGAGCGGCCTGGGCGATGTCCCACTGACCGCCGTAGTTGGCCGCGATCTGCAGGGTGAAACGACGATTGCCGGCCGTCAGCAGCTCGGCTTCGCGCATGGCAGCTTGCAACTCGGGATGAAAACGCGAGCGATCACCAATGATGCGCAGGCTGATGTCGTTATCCAGCAGGCGCTTGGCCTCACGGCGCAGCGCCCCCAGGAACAACTCCATCAGCGCACCGACCTCTTCGGCCGGACGCTGCCAGTTCTCGCTGGAGAAGGCGAACAGGGTCAGTACCTCGACGCCCGACTCGGCACACACCTCGATCACTGCGCGAACCGCATCGACCCCGGCCTTGTGCCCAGCCACACCCGGCAACAGGCGCTTCTTCGCCCAACGATTGTTGCCATCCATGATGATGGCGACATGCCGCGGCACCGCCCCCTGCTTGTTCTTGTCCATGTATGGGCGCCCTGCCGTCAAACGGCCATCAGGTCCGCTTCTTTGACCTCGAGCGCCTTGTCGACATCACCGATGAACTTGTCGGTGATCTTCTGCAACTCGTCAGCGGCGCGACGCTCTTCGTCCTCGCTGATTTCCTTGGCCTTGGACAGTTTCTTCAGCTCGGCCAGGGCATCACGACGCACGTTGCGCACGGCGACCTTGGCATCTTCGGCAACGCCACGCGCCTGCTTGGTATAGCCCTTGCGGGTTTCCTCGGTCAGGGCCGGCATCGGCACGCGAATGGTGGTACCGGCGCTGCTCGGGTTCAGGCCCAGGTCGGAGGTCATGATGGCCTTCTCGATGGCGGCGCCGAGGGTCTTGTCATGCGCGACGATCTTCAGGGTGCGCGCGTCCTCGACGGTGATCGCTGCCACCTGATTGAGCGGCATGTCGCTACCCCAGGCCGGCACCTTGATGCTGTCGAGAATGCTCGGATGGGCACGACCGGTTCGAATGGAGGCCAGGTTACGACCCAGCGATTCCAGGGACTTGCTCATGCGTTCCTGAGCGTCTTTCTTGATGTCGTTGATCATTGTGCATCCTCCTCGATCAGAGTTCCTTCGGCGCCACCCACTACAACGTTAAGCAGTGCGCCGGGCTTGTTCATGTTGAAAACCCGCAGCGGCATGTTGTGATCGCGGCACAGGCAGATGGCGGTCAGATCCATCACGCCCAGCTTGCGATCGAGCACCTCGTCATAGGTCAGGCGCTCGAACTTCTCGGCATGCGGGTCCTTGAACGGGTCGGCAGTGTACACGCCATCGACCTTGGTCGCCTTCAGTACCACGTCCGCATCGATTTCGATGGCGCGCAGGCAGGCAGCCGAATCGGTGGTAAAGAAGGGGTTGCCGGTGCCGGCAGCGAAGATCACCACCTCGCCGGTCTTCAGGTGGCGCATGGCCTTGCGGCGGTCATAGTGATCGGTCACGCCGACCATGGAGATCGCCGACATGACGATGGCCGGGATGTTCGAGCGCTCCAGCGCATCACGCATGGCCAGCGCGTTCATCACGGTGGCCAGCATGCCCATGTGATCGCCGGTGACGCGATCCATGCCGGCAGCGGACAGCGCCGCGCCACGGAACAGGTTGCCACCACCGATCACCAGGCCAACCTGCACGCCGATACCGACCAGTTGGCCGACTTCCAGCGCCATGCGATCGAGCACCTTGGGATCGATGCCGAAATCTTCCGAGCCCATCAGGGCTTCGCCGCTAAGTTTGAGCAGAATGCGTTTGTAGCGAGGTTGGCGACCAGTTGTCTGCTGAGCCATTGCAAGTCTCTCCTGCGGCGATATGAAATTCGTCAGCAGCGCCTCTGAGGGCTGCAGTTATCCGGCACTTCGACAGCGCCAACGGCCGTTCGTTGAAACGACCGATACTTTATTCGTCACCCCTTATTCGGCAAAGAGGCCGCCCGCGTAAACGGGCAGCCTCTTTGGGGCACATGCCGAAAAACCGATTACTGCTTGCTGGCGGCCAGCTGGGCAGCAACTTCTTCAGCAAAGTTGTCGACCGGCTTCTCGATGCCTTCGCCTACTTTGAAGTAAGTGAAGGAAACGATTTCAGCGCCGGCTTTCTTGGCCAGCTCACCGACCTTGATCTCAGGGTTCTTGACGAACGCCTGCTCAACCAGGCTGGCTTCTGCCAGGAACTTGGAGATACGGCCGGCAACCATCTTCTCGGCGATATCGGCAGGCTTGCCCTTGAGCTTCTCTTCGTTCAATTGCAGGAAGACAGCCTTCTCGCGCTCGATTGCTTCAGCCGAAACGTCGCTGGGCAGCAGGAACTCCGGGTTGCTTGCAGCAACGTGCATCGCGATGTCTTTGGCCAGCTCGACGTCGCCGCCTTTCAGGACAACGGCAACACCAATCTTGTTGCCGTGCAGGTAGGAACCGACAACGTCACCCTCAACGCGCACAAGGCGACGGATGTTGACGTTCTCGCCTACTTTGGCAACCAGAGCGGTACGCTCGGCTTCCTGAGCCTCGATCAGCGGAGCTACGTCGGTCAGCTTGTCGGCGAATGCCTTGTCCACACTGCTGGTGACGAAGTTCTTGAAGTCGTCCTGCAGAGCCAGGAAGTCGGTCTGCGAGTTGACTTCCAGGATCACGGCGGATTTGCCGTCATCGGCAACCTTGACCCCGATAGCGCCTTCAGCGGCGATGTTGCCGGCCTTCTTGGCAGCTTTGATCGCGCCGGAAGCACGCATGTCATCAATGGCTTTTTCGATGTCGCCGCCGGCCTTGGTCAAGGCCTTTTTGCAATCCATCATGCCTTCGCCAGTACGCTCGCGCAGTTCTTTAACCAGGGCTGCAGTAATCTCTGCCATCTTGAAAATCCTCTCGGTAGGTCTTCAACCATTCACCCGCATGGCGGGCGATCAAATCTGTGAGTGGCAAAAAGGGGGCTTAGCCCCCTTCTTGCACAGCGCGTAACGCTAGATGCTTTGCGTTACCGCTTAGCCTTCGGCGCTCTCGGCAGCCGCGGCTTCTTCGACGAACTCTTCAGTGCCGCCGCCAGCATTGCTGCGACCACGGATCACGGCGTCGGCCATGGCACCCATGTACAGCTGGATGGCGCGGATGGCGTCGTCGTTACCCGGGATGATGTAGTCAACGCCTTCCGGGCTGCTGTTGGTATCGACGATGCCGATAACCGGGATGCCCAGCTTGTTGGCTTCGGTGATAGCAATGCGCTCGTGGTCAACGTCGATCACGAACAGAGCGTCCGGCAGACCGCCCATGTCCTTGATACCACCCAGGCTGCGATCCAGTTTTTCCAGATCACGGGTACGCATCAGGGCTTCTTTCTTGGTCAGCTTGGTGAAAGTACCGTCCTGGGACTGAACTTCCAGCTCACGCAGACGCTTGATCGAGGCGCGGATGGTCTTGTAGTTGGTCAGCATGCCGCCCAACCAGCGGTGATCGACGAACGGCGAGCCACAACGAGCAGCTTCTTCGCGAACGATCTTGCCAGCGGAACGCTTGGTGCCGACGAACAGGATCTTGTTTTTGCCCGAAGCCAGTTTTTCGACGAACGACAGCGCGTCGTTGAACATCGGCAGGGTTTTTTCGAGGTTGATGATGTGAATCTTGTTACGCGCGCCGAAAATGTACTTGCCCATTTTCGGGTTCCAGTAACGGGTCTGGTGGCCGAAGTGCACACCGGCCTTCAGCATATCGCGCATGTTGACTTGGGACATGGTAGTTCCTTGATAAGTCGGGTTAGGCCTCCACGTATCCCAGCTTCCAACCCTCGAACTTGTCGAAAGGCACCCAGGAAACCGTGTCGATACGTGTGTGGGTTTGAGCTTTCGGGCTTAGTGCCCGTAAAGCGGCGCGTTTTATACCACACAATGCCGGCTCAGGCTACAAAAGCTGGCAAACAACGCAGTAACGCCTCGCAGCGGTTGCAGCGCCTTTGGGGCTGGCACGGTGAAGCTGCTAATATATCGCCCTTTCCGTCCGTGCCCGAGAGCTTCATATGACCGTCACCATCAAATCCGCCGAAGAAATCGAGAAAATGCGCGTGGCCGGCCGTCTGGCCGCCGAAGTGCTGGAGATGATCGGTGAACACGTCAAGCCAGGCGTCACCACCGAGGAAATCGACCGCATCTGCCACGACTATATCGTCAACGTGCAGCAGGCCATTCCCGCACCGCTCAATTACAAGGGCTTCCCCAAGTCGATCTGCACCTCGATCAACCATGTGGTGTGCCACGGCATCCCCAATGACAAGCCGCTGAAAGACGGCGACGTGCTGAACATCGACGTCACCGTGATCAAGGACGGCTACCACGGCGATACCAGCAAGATGTTCATGGTCGGCAAGGTCGCCGAGTGGGCCGAGCGCCTGGCCAAGGTCACCCAGGAATGCATGTATAAAGGCATCGAGCTGGTCAAACCCGGCACCCGCCTGGGCGATATCGGCGAAGTCATCCAGAAGCACGCGGAAAAGAACGGTTTCTCCGTGGTCCGCGAATACTGCGGTCATGGCATCGGCGCGGTCTTCCATGAAGAGCCGCAGGTATTGCACTACGGCAAGGCCGGCACCGGCATGGAGCTCAAGGAAGGCATGACCTTCACCATCGAGCCGATGATCAACCAGGGCCGCCCGGAAACCCGCCTGCTCGGCGACGGCTGGACCGCCATCACCAAGGACCGCAAGCTGTCGGCGCAATGGGAGCACACCGTGCTGGTCACCGCTGACGGCTATGAGATCCTGACCCTGCGCAGCGATGACAGCCTGCCGCGCACCTCGGCCTGACCGCGATCCGTAGGGTGCGCCGTGCGCCCCATTGAAGCTTGTGGTGCGCATCGCGCACCCCACTCTATATAAGGAAGGCAACTGCATGCCGCAGATGGACCCCGAACTGTTTGACCGTGGTCAGTTCCAGGCCGAGCTGGCCCTGAAATCCAGCCCCATCGCTGCATTCAAGAAGGCCATCCGCGGCGCGCATGAGGTGCTGGATGCGCGTTTTCGAGCCGGTCGCGACATTCGCCGCCTGGTCGAAGACCGCGCCTGGTTCGTCGATCAGATCCTGCAGGAAGCCTGGAAACGCTTCACCTGGAGCGAGGACGCCGACATCGCCCTGCTCGCCGTTGGCGGCTACGGCCGCGGTGAGCTGCATCCCTATTCGGATATCGACCTGCTGATCCTGCTCGACAGCAGCGATCACGAAATCTTTCGCGAGCCCATCGAAGGCTTTCTCACCCTGCTCTGGGACATCGGCCTGGAAGTCGGCCAGAGCGTGCGTTCGGTCGACGAATGCGCCGAAGAGGCGCGCGCCGACCTGACGGTGATCACCAACCTGATGGAAAGCCGCACCATCGCCGGCC
>CAMPIF010000306.1 GCA_946886245.1 Ectopseudomonas composti
ATGCCACGCAGTGCACTTCTCGTCCCCATTGCCTTGTTGCTGGTGGCCATGGTCTCGATCCAGAGCGGCGCGTCGCTGGCCAAGAACCTGTTCCCGCTGGTCGGCGCCGAAGGCACCACAGCCCTGCGCCTGGTGCTCGGCGCGATCATTCTGTCGCTGGTCATGCAGCCCTGGCGAGCCAAACTGGATCTGCGCAAGTGCCACGCCCTGCTCGCCTACGGACTGGCGCTGGGCGGTATGAACCTGATGTTCTACATGTCGCTGCAGAGCATTCCGCTGGGCATCGCCGTGGCGCTGGAGTTCACTGGCCCACTGGCCCTGGCGCTGTTCTCTTCGCGCCGTCTGCTGGATTTCGTCTGGGTGATCCTGGCCATCGCCGGCCTGTGGATGCTACTGCCCACCGGCGCCACGCAAAGCGCCATCGACCCACTCGGCGCAGCCCTGGCCCTCGGTGCGGGCGTTTGCTGGTCGCTGTACATCATCTTCGGGCAGAAAGCCGGCGCCCGGCATGGCCGCCATACCGTCGCCCTGGGCACCTGGGTCGCCGCTTTGCTGGTCTTGCCCATCGGCATCTGGCATGCAGGCACTGACCTGCTGAGCGTGGACCTACTGCCCATCGCACTCGGCGTCGCGGTGCTGTCCTCGGCCCTGCCCTACAGCCTTGAGATGGTCGCCCTGACGCGTTTGCCAGCGCGCACCTTCAGCGTCTTGATGAGCCTGGAGCCGGCAGTCGCCGCCATGTGCGGCCTGGCCTTTCTCGGCGAGAAGCTGCTCTGGGGCCAGTGGCTGGCCGTCGGCGCCATTATCGTCGCCTCGGCTGGTGCCGCCGCCACCATCAGACCCAAGAGCTAGCTGCCGAACTGCAGCTCGGCCAGCCGCGCATAGAGCGGGCTACTCTCGATCAGCTCGGCATGGCTGCCGATCGCAGCCAAACGGCCATGCTCGATCACCGCGATGCGATCCGCCTGCTTCACCGTGGCCAGACGATGAGCGATCACCAAGGTGGTACGCCCGGCCATCAGTGACGGCAGCGCCTGCTGGATCAGGTGCTCGCTCTCGGCATCCAGCGCGCTGGTGGCCTCGTCGAGCAGCAGGATCGGCGCATCGGCGAGCAAGGCACGGGCAATCGCCAGGCGCTGACGCTGGCCCCCGGAAAGCCCGAGCCCGGCCTCCCCAAGATGAGTCTGGTAACCCTGCGGCAGGCGCTGAATGAACTCATGCGCATGCGCTGCCCGTGCGGCCGCCTCCACCTCGGCCTGGCTGGCATCCAGGCGACCATAGCGAATGTTGTCTTCGACCGAACCGAAGAACAGCGCCGGATTCTGCGAAACCAGTGCAAAACTGGCGCGCAGCTTGCGTGGATCGAGCTGATCGATCGGCACGCCGTCGATGAGGATGCGCCCGCCCTGCGGATCGAAGAAACGCAGCAGCAGGTCGAACAGCGTCGACTTGCCAGCACCGGACGGCCCGACCAGCGCCAGCGTCTCACCCGCCGCCACCTGCAGGTCGACGCCATCGATGGCGTAGCTGTCCGAACGCGACGGATAGGCGAAACGTACGTTTTGTAGCTCGATGCGCCCCTGTACCGGCTGTGGCAGATGCCGTGGCTGCTCCGGCGCCACGATGGCGTTGCTGGCACGCAGCAGCTCGCCGATGCGCTCGGCAGCCCCTGCGGCGCGCTGCAATTCACCGATCACCTCGCTCAGGGTGCCGAAGGACGAGCCGACGATCAGGCTGTAGAACACGAAGGCTGCCAGCTCACCGCCGGAGAGGCGCCCGGCGATCACGTCCATGCCGCCGACCCAGAGCATCACCCCCACGGCGCCGAGCACCAGCACGATGACCACGGTGATCAGCCAGGAACGCTGGGCGATGCGCTTGCGCGCCACATCGAAGGCGGCCTCGGCGGACTCGCCAAAGCGGCGCTTGTCCTCGTCCTGATGGTTGTAGGCCTGCACCGTCTTGATCTGTCCCAGCACCTCGCCGACATAGCTGCCGACATCAGCCACGCGGTCCTGACTCTGCCGCGACAGTGCGCGCACACGGCGGCCGAACAGCAGGATCGGCGCCACCACCAGCGGCAGAGCCAGCAAAACGATGCCACTGAGCTTGGGATTGGTGACCACCAGCAGCACGCTGCCACCGATCAGCATGATCAGGTTGCGCAGCGCCATCGACAGTGACGAGCCGATCACCGACTGCAGCAAGGTGGTATCGGCGGTCAGCCGCGACTGGATTTCCGAACTGCGATTGCTCTCGTAGAAGCCGGGATGCAGTTCGATCAGGTGATCGAACACCCGCCGGCGGATATCCGCGACCACCCGCTCGCCAATCCATGACACCAGATAGAAGCGCGTGTAGGTGCCGAAGGCCAGCGCCAGCACCAGCACGAAGAACAGCAGCAGGGACTGACGCAGCGCGGCTGGCGACTGCGTGGCCAGGCCCTGATCCACCAGCAGCTTGATGCCCTGGCCCATGGACAGGGTGATCGCCGCCGTGAACATCAGCGCCAGCAGCGCGCCCAGTACTCGGCCGCGATAAGGCGCAATGAAGCGCCAGGCCAGGCGTATGGCGCCACGCTGGCGAGAAGAAAGCATCGATGTCATGACGGGTCTCAGGAGTCAGCAGCCGAGGGCGCTTCAGCCAGCCAGGCCACTGCGCACAAGGCCAGCGCAGCCAGGTTGGTCGAAAGCGGATTGAACGCCTGAATCAACAGATGGGGGCTCAGCAGCGCAACATCAAGCAGCAACACCAACAACACCGCGCCAGCGACCAGCAAGGGCCAACGCTGGCGCCGCACCGTCAGCAGCAGGATGCCCAGAAGGATCTCGGCAATACCGCCGACAGCCGCGATCAGCTGCGGCGCGAACAGCGGATGATCTGGCAGACCATGGACTGCGATCATCGCCACCTCGTCAGGGCTGAGCCAGAGAATCTTCGGCGCCAGGCCATGCCAGATGAACACCAGTGCCAGAGCCAATCGAGCGAGCCAGGTGATCTGCGCCAGGCGCCGGTCAGTCATGCAGAAAGCGCTCAGCGTGATCGGCAGTGGGCAGCAGACAGACCTGGTAGCGCCCGAACAGGCGGTAGCGATTCAGCGCGATGCGGTCATAACACCAGTCACGCAGTGGGCGCGGAATCAGGCGCAGCCAGGCAAGAACACGCCAGGGCTGAGGCAGGAGGGCGAGAATGCGCAACAACGCGGTGGAGCGTAGATGCAACCCCGCCTCATCGATCAGCGCCATGCTGTCGAAACGGTCGGTCGGCAGCCCATACCAGGCCAGCAACGCCTGGCCTTGCACCGACTGCACCGACGCCAGGCGAAACTGGCCTTGGCTGTCATGCCGAATGAGGAATCTCGCCCAGCCATTGCACAGCTTGCAGACGCCATCGAACAGGACGACACGCTCGCCTGCAGCAAGACCGGGCGGCAGCGACTGCTGCGTCATTGGCCAGCGCTCGCCTGTTGCGCCAGCGGACGGTAATGGCCGGTGATGCGGTAGGCGAACAGGATGTCCTCCTCCTGCGTGCCGCGACCGATGTTGTGCAGCACCAGCGGCGTAGCCGTTGGCGCCTGACGATCACTGATGATGCCGACATGAGTGAGACCACGGCCCAGGTCCCAGGTGACGATATCGCCGGCCTGGTATGCCGCGGCATCCTGCTTGACGGGCAGCGACCAGCCCTGACGCTTGAACCAGGTCATCAGGTTGGGCACGCGGCGGTGATCGATATTGCTGTCCGGGCGGCTCAGTCCCCAGTTCTTCGGGTAGGCGGAGAAGTTGCCGCGCATATCGCGATGCACCGCTTCCTGCAGATCCAGCCCCTGCTGACGCAGTGCGCGGATCACCACGTCGGTGCAGACCCCTGTGGCCATGGGCACGTCGCCGCCCGGATAGCTCAAGCGGCGATAGGCCGGGTCATAGCTCAGGGTCACGCCGACCTGCTGGCGAGCATCGAGCACCAGCCTGTCGGCCTCGATGGCCTGCACGGTAAAAGCCAGCAACCCGAGCAGCAGCGCGATCATTGTGCGCATATCGATCTCCTATCGACTCAGGGGGTACAGCAGTTCTTCCTTATAACCGGCCCAGACCCGTACCGCATCAGGGAAGCTGTCGTCCAGATTCACGTCGCCACTGTCGACCAGCAGCGGCCGACCTTCCAGCGTCGCCAGCTTGCGTTTGGTCGCCACCACGCGCAGACGCTCCAACCCCACGGCGCGCAGCACGCGCGGGCTGATCTGCTGGTTGCCGCGACCGATGATATGGCCCTGACCGCCAATGGCGGTCACCAGCAGGTAAGTCGGGTGCCCTTCGACCAGGGCGAACAGCTCGGTTTCATTGACGTCGCGGGCGATGACCCGGCCATCCTCGATCACATCGACGCCGAGCAAGGTGGTTTCCAGCCCCAGGTTCTGCGCCAGACCGTGCAGGGTCGAGCCAGGACCGAACACGTAACGCGCACCCTGCTCCCACTCGCTCTCGAGCCAGGCGGCCAGATCAGCCAGCACCAGTTCCTCGGACTCCATACCGCCCTGCTTCACCGCCTGCACGTAGCCGCCCTCCTGCGGCACGCACAACTCGCCGTACCAGCGCGCGGAGACGCGGCCCTCGCGCAGGGCGTTCTCGTCGATGTCACGCACCTCGCCGCTGGCCAGTCGTACCAGACCGCCTTCGACCAGCCGCGCAGTCAGCTCACCCGCCGCACGCGGGCTGATGGCGTAGACGCCGGACTGGATCTTCACCCCAGCTGGAATGCCCAGCACCGGCTGCCCGTCCCTGGCGGCTGCGCACACATCGCGGGCGGTGCCATCACCGCCCGCGAAGAGAATCAGCGCTACACCGGCGTCCTGTAGCTGCTGCACTGCGTGACGGGTGTCTTCGGCAGTGGTCGGCTGCGCACCGACCTGCCCCAGCAGGCGATGCTCGAAGCCCATCTGCGCCAGAAGATCGCCACCCATTGCGCCCGGATAGCTGACGAACTCGATGCGCTCGCGCAGGGTCAACAGCTGTTCGAGCGCGGTGCGCGTGCGTTGCGCCGCCTTTGGCTCGACACCCAGAGCCAGCGCCTGCTCGGCCATGCCGTCGCTGCCCTTGAACCCTGCAGGGCCACCCAGCCCGGCCAGTGGATTGATGATCAGACCGATATGAAAACGCGACATGAATTCCTCGTTCCACACAGACTGGCACGCAGCCTGCAATACGACTTTCGCAATGTGTTTTGTGACATAGTTCCGCCATCTTGGAATCTGCTTAAAGTATCGCGAGCTAGAGCCAAGCAAGGCGAAATCGGGCGAAGCACGGACTGGGCTCGCATTCGAGTTTACGAGTAGTAAATGAGCTTTCTGAGCCCGATTTCAACGCAGCATGGCCGACGCGCAGCAGACTTTGAGCAGGTTCCTAGTTGTCACCGCGCCTTCATCTGGATGTCCTAGAGTGGCGCGCATCACTGATGAGGAGATAGGCCATGAGCTTGCCAGACAACCCAGCCCAGTACCCCACCCCAGCCAAGCAACAACAGGAGCCGGTGGGCGGTTTTATCATTGATGGTCAGGGCCGCGAAGTGCCCATTACCGAAGAGATGATCAAACAGGCCTGCGATGCCCTGGAAGAAGACCGTCAGCCCACCAGCCAGCAGGCTTGAATCTCCTGCGCCAGACACGCAATGTGCCTGGCGTACCGGCCTCAATCGTGCGGCACCAGCTTCAACGATAGTGAGTTGATGCAGTAGCGCAACCCGGTCGGACGGGGCCCATCGGGAAATACATGCCCGAGGTGACTGTTCGCATGCGTTGAGCGCACTTCG
>CAMPIF010000307.1 GCA_946886245.1 Ectopseudomonas composti
GGTCACTTATCTGTTTCAGTCAGCGCAGAACTTTCAGCAACTTTTTTATTGCATTGATTCAATAACTTGGCGCCGTGATGCGGAATAAAAACATTCTTATTCAGTTTTATTTTTACTTATGTTTCAACTACTTAAGTTTGACATAAGAGAAAACCAGGCCGAAAATTCGAGATCATCACGGTCATTGAAGCAGCAGGAGCGGTCATGAAAGGCGACAAGAAGGTCATTCAACACCTGAACAAGATTCTTGGTAACGAACTGGTCGCCATCAACCAGTACTTCCTGCATGCGCGCATGTATGAAGATTGGGGCCTGAAGAAACTCGGCGAGCACGAGTACCACGAGTCCATCGACGAGATGAAGCATGCCGACAAACTGATCAAGCGCATTCTCTTCCTCGAAGGCATTCCCAACCTGCAGGACCTGGGCAAGATCCTGATCGGTGAAAACACCAAGGAAATGCTCGAGTGCGACCTGAAGATCGAGCACAAGGCACACGGTGACCTGAAGGCCGCCATCGCCTACTGCGAAAGCATCGGTGACTACGCCAGCCGCGAGCTGCTCGAAGAAATCCTCTGCTCCGAAGAGGATCACATCGACTGGCTGGAAACCCAGCTCAGCCTGATCGAAGCCGTCGGCCTGCAGAACTACCTGCAATCGCAGATGGACGAATAAGTCCGATCCGCTCGACGAAAAACGGGAGCCACTGGCTCCCGTTTTTTATGGCTATCCCGAATCTCGTGGAAGGGGCGCAAGCCGCGATAGCAAGTCGCCGCTGAAGCGCCTCCCACGACTCAACGCGCCTCGCTCTCCCTGACCCGGAACCACGCTGCATACAGTGCCGGCAGGAACAGCAGAGTCAGCGCCGTGGCGACCACCAGACCGCCCATGATGGCCACCGCCATCGGCCCGAAGAACACGCTGCGCGACAGCGGAATCATCGCCAGCACCGCCGCCAGTGCAGTGAGCACGATGGGGCGGAAGCGGCGTACCGTGGCCTCGATGACGGCGTGCCAGCGATCCAGCCCGTGGCTGATGTCCTGTTCGATCTGATCGACCAGAATCACCGAGTTGCGCATGATCATCCCGGCCAGGGCGATGGTGCCGAGCATGGCGACGAAGCCGAACGGCTGGCGGAAGATCAACAGGAACAAGGTGACACCGATCAAGCCCAGCGGTGCGGTGAGAAACACCATCGCCGAGCGCGAGAAGCTCTTGAGTTGCAGCATCAGAAGCGTCAGCACCACCACGATGAACAGCGGCACCCCCGCGTTCACCGACTTCTGCCCACGGCTGGAGTCTTCTACCGTGCCGCCCACTTCCAGCAGATAACCATCGGGCAGCTCGGCGCGGATCGGCTCGAGCGTCGGCAGTATCTGCTGGGTCAGACTGGCCGGCTGCTGCTTGCCATACACATCGGCACGTACGGTGACGTTGGGCAGGCGATTGCGGTGCCAGATGATGCCTTCCTCGAAGCCGTATTCCAGCGTCGCCACCTGCGACAGCGCCACGCTGCGGCCGCTGTCGGTCGGCACCGCCAGGCTCGGCAGCAGGCTTAGCGCCTTGCGTTCCTGCGGCGTACCGCGCTGAAGAATCTCGATCAGCTCGTTGCCCTCTCGGTACTGGCTGACGCTGGTACCGGACAGCGAGCCCTGCAAAAAGCGCGACAGCTCGGCGGTGTTGACCCCCAGGGCACGGGCACGATCCTGATCGATATTGAGGATCACCACCTTGCTCGGCTCCTCCCAGTCCAGGTGCACGTTCACCACATGCGGGTTCTCGCGCACCTTGTCCGCCACCTGACGGGCCAGGGCGCGCACCTCGTCGATATGCTCGCCACTGACACGGAACTGGATCGGGTAGCCCACGGGCGGCCCGTTCTCCAGGCGGCTGACGCGGCTGCGCAGGGACGGAAACTCATCGTTCATGACCTGGATCAGCCAGCTGCGCAGACGCTCACGCTCCTCGATGCTCGAAGCCAGCACCACGAACTGAGCGAAACTCGCCGCCGGTAACTGTTGATCCAGCGGCAGGTAGAAACGCGGCGAGCCGGTGCCGACATAGGCCACGTAGTTGTCGATGCCAGGCTGCTCCTTGAGCAGCTTCTCCAGACGATGCACCTCGGCTTCGGTGGCGCTCAGCGAGGCGCCCTCCTCCAGCTTGATGTCGACCATCAGCTCCAGGCGCCCGGAGGCCGGGAAGAACTGTTGCGGCACGAAGCGGAACAGCAGCACCGAGGCGACGAACAGCGCAATGGTCAGCAGGATCACGACGCCACGACGACGCACGCACCACTCCACCGTGGCGCGAACACGGCGGTAGAACGGCGTCGAATAAGGGTCATGACCCTCTGCGCTGCCACCGTGTTTCGCCGCGTGCAGCTTGGCCAGATCGGGCAGCAGCTTGTCGCCCAGGTAGGGCACGAACATCACCGCCGCAATCCATGAGGCGATCAGCGAAATGGCCACCACCTGGAAGATCGACCGGGTGTATTCGCCCGTACCGGACTGCGCGGTGGCGATGGGCAGAAAACCCGCAGCGGTGATCAGCGTGCCGGTGAGCATCGGGAAAGCCGTGCTGGTCCAGGCGAAACTGGCGGCCTTGAAGCGGTCGTAGCCCTGCTCCATCTTGATCGCCATCATCTCCACCGCGATGATCGCGTCGTCCACCAGCAGGCCGAGGCCGAGCACCAGCGCGCCGAGAGAAATCTTGTGCAGGCCTATTCCTAAGTAGTACATGGCGGCAAACGTCATCGCCAGCACCAGCGGAATCACCAGCGCCACCACCAGGCCGGTGCGCACGCCCAGGGAGAAGAAGCTGACCGCGAGCACGATCACCAGCGCCTCCACCAGCACCTTGACGAACTCGCCCACGCCGGTTTTCACCGCCGCCGGCTGATCCGAGACCTTGCGCAACTCCATGCCCAGCGGCAGCGTCTGTTGCAGGCGGGCGAACTCCCCTTCCAACGCCTTGCCCAGCACCAGAATATCGCCGCCGTCCTTCATCGCCACGGCGATACCGATGGCGTCCTCGCCCATGAAGCGCATGCGCGGTGCGGGTGGATCGTTGAAGCCGCGCTTGACCTCGGCCACGTCGGCTATGCGGAAGGTACGATCGGCAACGCGAATGGGAAAATCGCGAATTTCCTCCACCGATTCGAAACGCCCGGTCACACGCAGTTGAATACGCTCACTGGGCGTCTCGAAGAAGCCGGCAGCCGCTACCGCATTCTGCGCCTCCAGCGCCTGCTGCACGGCAGACAGTGGCAGACCGAGGGTCGCCAGCTTGGTGTTGGACAGTTCGATCCAGATCTTCTCGTCCTGCAGCCCCACCAGCTCGACCTTGCCCACATCCTTGACCCGCTGCAGTTGCAACTGCAGGCGGTCGGCGTAGTCCTTGAGCACCGCGTAGTCGAAACCGTTGCCAGTCAGCGCATAGATATTGCCGAAGGTGGTGCCGAACTCGTCGTTGAAGAACGGCCCCTGGATACCGGGCGGCAAGGTGTGGCGAATGTCGCTGATCTTCTTGCGCACCTGATACCACAGCTCGGGAATCTCCGAGCTGCGCATGGAGTCGCGCGCCATGAAGGTGACCTGCGATTCGCCCGGGCGGGAGAAGCTGGTGATACGGTCATACTCGCCGGTCTCCATCAGCTTCTTCTCGATGCGCTCGGTGACCTGGCGCGATACCTCTTCGGCGCTGGCGCCCGGCCAGTTGGTGCGAATCACCATGGCCTTGAAGGTGAACGGCGGGTCTTCGCTCTGCCCCAGCTTGGTGTAGGACAGCGCCCCCACCACGGCGAACAGCAGCATGATGTAGAGAACGATCTGGCGATGGCGCAGCGCCCAGGCAGACAGGTTGAAGCTCATGCCAGCTTACTCCTTGCCTGCCAGTTCGACGTTACGGTTGTCCCGATCGACCGGGCGTACCTGCTGGCCCTCGCGCAGAATCTGCACCCCGGCGGCGACCACCCAATCGGAAGCGGCCAGCCCCTCCAGCACCGGCACCCGGTCATCGCCATAGGCACCAACACGCACCGGGCGGCGCTGCACGATGTGTTCCTTGGGATCGACTACCCAGACGAACGCCTGGTCCTGCTCGGCGCTAAGTGCCGACAGCGGCACCGCCAGCGGTACCTCGCCATTGCTGGCAATGAATACCCGCGCGCTCTGCCCCAACTCAGCCGGCACCTTGCCTTCGGTGAACGCGACACGGGCGGCGAAAGTGCGCGACTGGGGATCGGCCGCCGGCGCCATCTCGCGGATGCGTCCGGGGAAACGCTGATCGGGCTGCGACCAGAGTTCCACCTCGACCACCTGACCCATCTCGAAACGACCAAAGCTCTGCTCCGGCAGGCTGATCGACACCTCACGCTCACCATCGGCAGCCAGGGTGAACACCGTCTGACCAGCCGCCACCACCTGCCCCACCTCGACCGCACGACGGGCGATCACGCCGTCTTGCGGGGCCCGCAGCACGGCATAGTCGGTCTGATTGCGGGCCACGTCGTATTCGGCCTGGACCTGTTTCAGACGCGCTGCGCCAGCACGGTACTGATTCTCGACGTTGTCGAACTGCGAGCGACTGACCAGATTGCGCCCGAGCAACGCCTTGTAGCGCTCACGCTCGGCGCGCACGGTCTGCAGGTTGGCATCGGCTGCCGCCATCTGCGCGCGTATGGCTTCCAGTTGCAGGCGCACGTCCTGGGGGTCCAGTTCGGCCAGTGCCTGATCCTTCTTCACCCGGTCGCCGACATCCACCATGCGCTTGCTCACTTTGCCGGCGATGCGGAAGGCCAGCTCAGGCTCGTAGCGTGCACGCACCTCGCCCGGATAGCTGTCGACCAGAGCGCTAGCCGGCTGCGGCTGCACCACCATGGCAGGACGGATCGGTTGCTCCACCTGCTCACCGTTACCGCAGGCAGACAGCATAAATGCGAGACCCAAAGACGCAACAAGCGGGAGAACGTGGCGGGACATGTGTAAGACCTTTCGGAGAAGGTTTGGAATATTTGTACTGGCGGGTATAGTAAAAATAGCAAACTCGCCAGTCCAGTATTAAAATCCGCCAATGCCTGACAAGTTGTTACAACCTTCCGGCCCCGGCCGTCCGAAGGATCCCGCCAAACGTCGTGCCATCCTCGAGGCAGCCAAGAGTCTGTTCCTGCGCAACGGTTATGACGGCAGCAGCATGGACGCCATCGCCGCTGAAGCAGGCGTTTCCAAGCTCACGGTGTACAGCCACTTCACCGACAAGGAGACCCTGTTCTCTGCGGCGATCAAGGCCAAGTGCGAGGAGCAGCTCCCCGAACTGCTGTTCGAACTGCCGGATAACGTGCCGCTGGAGAGTCAGCTGCTGGGCATCGCGCGCGGCTTCCTGGCGCTGGTCAACAGCCGTGAATCGGTGGAAATGCACCGCATGATGGTGAACCTGGCCAGCCAGGGTTCGAAGCTGTCGCAGCTGTTCTACGAAGCGGGCCCGAAGCGGGTGCAGGAAGAGATGGAAGTGCTACTGCACAAGGCCGCCAAGCGCGGCCTGCTGAGCCTGGATAATCCGCATCTGGCCGCCGATCACTTCTTCAGCCTGCTCAAGGGCGGCGCGCATTTCCGCCTGCTGATCGGTTGTGGCGAACCCCTGGAGGGTGAAGCCGCCGAGCACCATGTACAGGATGCGGTGCAGCTGTTTCTGCGCGCTTACCGGCCCTGAACCGGCGGTGCCTATGCGCCGGCTTCCAGCTTCTTCTTCGGGTAAATGTCATAACGACTGGACTTGCCTTCCAGCA
>CAMPIF010000308.1 GCA_946886245.1 Ectopseudomonas composti
CTGCAGGTCGTGCAGCAACTCGTACTGGGGCCGCCATAGCGATTCGCGCCGACGCGGCGTGGTCGGCGAGCGCATGACCAGATCCGTCCCGAGAAAGCCGAAGATGCGTTCGGCGGCGTCGTCACGGGTGAAGACGATGGCCACGCAGGCACTGAGCAGATCCGGGATGCGGAAAGTGGGCGATACGTTGTCGCCGCTGCGCAGCAGCGCATACAGCCAGTTGTGTTCTTCCGTCCACAGGCGGGTTTCGACCACGTCGGTGGCGTCAATCCCGCCCGCGGATGGCAGGTCTGGAAGGTGAATGTTCGGCATGGCAGTCAGCATGGCGTCGGTCCTTGTGTCCCGGAGTGCAATGAACACGCTCATGGGCGCATGGACGTAGAGTAGGAGCGGATGGCGCGGACGTCGCCTCGCAATGCCGCTCTTCTGAGGGGTGTTTCGCAATCAGCGTCCCACGACACCCGGAGTGGCCGGTGCGTGAAGACGGAGGGCCCTCTTGGCGCGTGCCGCGTCGCGCGGTCAGGCCTCGGGCGGTTGCGGCCCGAACAGCGGCAGCTCGTCGAGGATCGGGGCCTCCGCGTCGAAGAGCAGCCATTCGATTCCCGCCTGCGTCGCCAGCTCACCGATCACGGCCAGATCGTGCTCGACCGGCACGCGGTGCGGCGTCGTTCCCACATGAACCAGCCCGCCGAATTCGGTGGGATAGGCGTTCACGGACAGGGCATTGGCCTGCAGCTTCGCGCGCGTGGCGGGTTGCAGATGCGACAACGAGAGGACGGCAATGGTCTCGGCCAGTTCCCGCAGGCGGCCGATGCCGGCAGTGTTCATGCTTGGGCCTTCGCAAGGATGATGTGATTCGAGGATGAAACCCATGCGCCAGGAAGATTTGCCAAAAATCCTGTGGGTGATCGTCCGTGGTGCGATTGCCATCATAAATCCACTATGCGGAAATGCCTATTTCCTCGCCACGGCACGCCCGCGACCCTGTGCTCACCGCACTGGGCGATGCCATTCGCCGAAGTCGGCGCGCGCGAGGCATCTCCCAGGAGGATCTCGCGCACATCAGCGCCGTGGACCGTTCCTACATGAGCAGCATCGAGCGCGGAGTCCAGAATGCCGGCCTCGTCTCCATCGTGCGCATTGCGCGCGCGATGGACATGACGGTCACCGAACTGATGGCAGAGGCGGAGTTGTAGCGGGCGCCGCTCCGCTCAGGCGCGCTGGTGGAAGTGGGCGATGGCGCGGCCCAGCAGCACGGCCATCGCGATGGGAAACCCCGCCAGCGATGTCGGGTGCAGTTGCACCGGCAAGACAAAGGCGACGACGTTGGCGCAGGCGGTGATGATCAGCAGCGAGCACCACACGGCGAACATCTCGGGGTCGTGCTGCAGGAATTCCTTGGCCCGGATGACGCGCACCAGCGCGCCGTCGGTGCCCGCGACCAGCACCAGGGGAAGAAGCCACGGCAGCCATTCGAGCAGGCTCGACAGGCGGTAGCTTGCGAGCATGAGCAGGGCGTCCACCGAGCGGAAGTACGCATTGTTGAACAGGCGCTGGTTGACAGAGGCCATCTCGATCGCCACCGCGCCGTTGATGCCGGGTGTTCGAGGCATGTCTCTCGCCGCTGGTAGCGGGCTGGCCTCGGCCGCACCGGACTGCAGGCGCATCGCCCGGTCCAGCATGCGGTAGGCAGGCTCCGGACCCCAGAACGCGACGGCCGCCTCGTGCTCGCTGCGCAACTGACCCAGGAATCGCTCGGGCGGATGCGCCGCAGGCACGTAGAGCACCAGCACGAGCAGCAGCACCAGGGAGACCACCGCGACCGCCCTGATCATGCGGCAACCTCTTCGACGCGGTCATCGGCATCGGGGTCGATGATCGGAAAGCGGCCCTTGATGATGCGTCCGCCAGACACCGATGCGAAATACTGCAGGTTGGGCAGCTTGCCCAGCACTTCGGCGGGCACCACCTCCTCGAAGCTCTCGGTGAGCTGGGTCGAGTAGCTCGACGAGAAATCTCCCAGGTGCGCGTCGGCGCCGTGGCTCAGGCCGACGCGCACCGTATGGATGGCGGTCTTGCCGAAGGTCTCGGTGACGAAGTCCTGCGTCGGCCGGTCTTTGGTGCGCAGGGCGATCAGGTTGTTCAGGTTTCCAACCGCCATGCGCGCAGCGTCCTCGCTGCCGAGGCGCTTGGCCAGGTCGGCCAGGGTCTGCATCGCGCAGGTCGTGAAGATGCCGCCCTCGGCACCCTTGTTGAGGATCTCGATCAGCGGCTGGTTGATGACGTTCGAGACCTCGTCCACGAACAGCGAGATGCGCTGGTAGGTGCCGAGGTTGTAGCGCATGCCCGCGCGGGCGGCCTGGTCGGCCAGGGCAAGCGCACCGATGGCGGAGGCCACCGAAGGGTCCGGCAGCGAATCCAGACACATGTAGAGGACGTGGCCGCCGCGTTCGATTTTCTCGAAGTTCATGATCGGGCGTTCGTCGTTCGCATCGAACGGGTCCGGTGACAGGCTGCGGCCCAGGTCGCCGGAGGTGAGCATCGAAAGGACCGGCAACAGGTTGGCCGTGATCTTTTGATAGTGCTCCCTGTTGTGGCGAAACGTGCGGACCTGGGCGTCGAGCGTCTTGTTGCGCTGGTTCTGGGACACGTGGTGCTCGTAGTAGGCGACGAATGCCATCAGGTCAGCGCTGGCCGCTTCCGAGGGGCGGCGCATGTTGCCCTTGTGCGCGTCGTGCAGCAGCTTGCGCATCTCGGGCTGGTCGCGCCAGCCGTTGCCGAGCAGTTGCTCGTAGAAGCGCCGCAGCGATGCTTCGAGGACCGGCTCGATGCCGCCTTCGATGTACTTGGTGAGTTTGATGAGGTTGGGGCGCTCTTCGAGCTCGACGAGACCCTGTACTACGACATTCACCGCATCCCACCCGAAGGCCGAGAATGCGCCGGCGGTGTCCGGCGGCATGATCGACTGGATGCGCGACGCGATCTCGGTCGGCTTCTGCCAGTTGAACGTGAAGTCCAGCCGTACGCCTCGGTCGGGGAAGGCGGGGTGAAATTCCATGAAGGTGTCCGGCTCGCGGTAGTCCGCGCAGGCGCGTTCGACGATGCGCTTGAGCCGTCGGCTGTTCTTCGGGTCAATCACGATCACGACGTCGCCCCGGCGCACGGCCTGGGTGATCAGGTTGGCCAGCGCCACGCCTTTGCCGGATTGCGTGGTGCCCACCAGCAAGGTCCCACCTTCGAAGTTCTGCAGTGGCCGATGCAGCGGGTGTTCGACGGGCTCCACTCCGTGGATGTACGGAAGACCGATCTCGGCGTCGGGCTGGGCGGCCTGCCCCTGACCGAGCAGGCGCTGCAGCCAATGCGGGACGGCGAACTCACGGTAGTCCACCTTCGAGAGTTCGTACAGGCGCTGCGCATGAACCGGTTGCCATTCGAAGCCGAAGCCGAGGAATACCTGGGCAGGATCTTCGTTCAGGCGCGCGAGCTGGCGCGTGCTAATGACCTGGATACGCCGACCGCTCAGTGAACCGCGCAGGCGCAGCACGTGCGCGGCCTGGCCGAAGCGGCGCAGCGCCATGGTCGCGCAGGCACCCGCGAGCGCCAGCGATGGAAGTAGTGGCAGTGCTCCCGTGGCGGCCACGCCAGTGAAGTAGCAGGCCGTGGCCAGCCAGGATAGGCCGGCGTGTGCCTCGAAAGCGGGGCGCCATGGCATTTCGTAGCGGCGGACGAGCATGTCATCGACTCCCGTGTCCCGTGCGTGGGCCAGACGGGCCCGTGGACTCCGATGCGTTGGCAAGGGCGAAGGTATGTTGGTCGATGCCTTCGACGTGCGTGGACATGAGCACGATGCCAAGCACCGTGGTATCGCGGATTTGACGGCATACCGTGGATAGTCCACCCGAGGGAGGCCGAAGAATCATCCGGGCATCGTCGAGTGCGCGGATCGCGGTGCCAGGCTGGATCCCGCGGCGCTCGAATTCGGTCAGGGGAATGAAGATGCCCTCGGCCACGGTGGAGATGTCCGACGCTTCGGTGCCATCGCCGAGACCTGCCACGATGTCGCCCAGCGCTGTGCGAACGGCGGGGTTCAGCCTGAGTGGCGCCTGCAACTTGACAGCGGGCCGTGTCGGAGTGGGTTGGAGTGGCGCTGTCGGTGTCCCGGCTTCATTCGGACTTGCCGCGTTCAATAGGGCGGGATCATGTGCCGTTTTTTCGGCGGGCGGATCAATCAGCAACAACTGGATTCCCGATGCGCCTGGTGCAGAGGATGGTGCAACCTTGGGTGCGGCCGGGGCCGCAGGTGTGGGCGTTGCCGCCGGAGGTGCGGGGCTCTGCGCTTTCGAGTCAGATGGCGGAGGAAGAAGGCTGGCCTCCAACGCGCAGGGTGGTGGTTCAAGGCCCGCCAGCAGGATGGCGGCGCTGGTGAGCTTGACGGCTTCCATGGGTGCCTTGGCGCCTGGCGGCTGGATCGCCCAGGTTTGCCGCGCTGCTTCTGCCGCCACCAGTACGCCAGCCTCCAGTAGCAGCTCTAGCAAGGTCTGCGGAGACTTTGGGATGCCGACCAACTGGTCATTCTCTAGAAGAGCCAGCACGTCTTCGGCCGCACCGGGCCAGACCAGAAAGAGTCCTTCCGGCCCCAACCAGACGCGGCTTTTGTCGCGGTTGACCGCCCAGGCCGAATGGCCGGCCGCGAGGCGGCGCAGCGCATCCACCAGGTAGCGCTCGAGGTGCGAGCCGTATTGGGGCTTGCCGTAGCGGTCGGCGCTGGCCAGCAGGTTGCGGTCGATCACCAGTGCCAGCGAACGGCGCACGAGTTCGTCGAGTACGTTGTGCTCGCGGTGCTGCGGGACACCGCCGATGCTGGCCATGAGCTGCGGCACGATGACGGCGTTCCCGCTGCCCAGCATCTGCAGCACCATGGCCGGAACGACATGCGGCAGCGCAAAGAGCCCCAGACCACGCGACTCGCGTGCGTTGGCGCGCCAGCGTACGAAGTAGCGGTCCGCACCTTGGGACTTGAGCCACGGCGCCAGTCCTCCCAGGAATGCAGGCCATTCCTCGCCATCGGCAGTGGTCACGATCAAGTGCGACAGCACCCGATGCAGTTCGCAGCACAGGCCGCCGATGAAGGTTGCGACGCGCCAGCGCGGCTCCAACTCGCGGCGCTCGGAAATCGTCGAGCGGCCTGAGAAGATGTGGGCATCGGTGCCCTGCAGGCTGAAGAAGGCAGCCTCCAGTCCGAGTTGCAGCAGGCCACCTGGCGTGTGGAAGTAGTTGCCTGCCGTCGCGGGGAGCAGATGCACGAAGCCTGCGTATCCTTGGATCAGCGGCAGCAGATCGCGTTCGAAGGTCGCGCGATCCGCACCGAAGCATAGCTTGATGCGTGCCAGCAGTCCCTGGTGGAGCGCGAGGACCTGGATCAGCGGCAGTGCCTCGAAGCCGGGATCCGAGGATGAAAACGAATGCGCTGCGGTACTTGGTGGCGAAGGGCTTGGAGCCATCGAAGAATCTCCGTGCCTGTGCGGGCGGATGGAGATCCATTGTTCAGGGATGGCTATGGCTTGGCCGGTGGCAATGGGGCCGGAGTGACGGGGATTTCGCCATCGGGAGATGGGGATGCACCACGAATTGGGGCGAGGTGAACGATGATGTCCGCGGAAATTGGGGGTGGCACGACATACGACGTGATCAATCTTGGATCCCGGTCATACCGGTCCAGCAACTGGCAGAACGGGCAGGATCGTGATGC
>CAMPIF010000309.1 GCA_946886245.1 Ectopseudomonas composti
CGCTCACACCGGTCAGCTCGGCCAGCCGTGCACAGGCACGGCGCGCACGGGCCAGGCCATCGGCGCCGGTGCCGGCATTGGCATTGCCGGTGTTGGTCAGCAGGTAACGCACTTCACCACCCAGACGCTCGCGAGTGACCAGCACAGGGGCCGCGCAGAAGGCGTTGGTGGTGGTCACACCGGCGATGCGCGAACCTTCTGCGCAACGCATCACCACCACATCCTTGCGCCCGGGACGCTTGATACCGGCCGAGGCGATGCCCAGCTCGAAACCAGGAACCGGGTGCAGGGTAGACAGCGGGCCAAGACCAACAGCCATAAGGTGAGCTCCTTGTGAGACATTGCCGACCGCCAGGCGGTCTGGAAGATGGTAAAACGCCGCGAGCGGCAAAGCCGTCGCGGCGTCATCGAGGGCGCAGGCAGCATAGCCGAAGCCCTCTCTACTGCAAGCGCCTTCAGCGGCGCGCTACTGCCATGATCAGCCGATCTGACCGTGGCAGTGCTTGTACTTCTTGCCCGACCCGCAAGGGCAGGGCTCGTTGCGGCCGACCTTCTGCTCGGCGCGTACCGGTGCTGCGGCCACGGCGACGTCGCCCTCTTCGCCATTGCTCTGTTCAGCGGCCAGGGCCGAAGCATCGGCGTGCTGGAACTGCAGACGCTCGGCCATGGCTTCGGCTTCGCGACGCAGTCGGGCTTCTTCTTCGGCCGGGTCTTCGCGACGCACCTGAACGTGGCTGAGCACGCGGATGGCGTCGCGCTTGATCGACTCCAGCAGTTCCTGGAACAGGGCGAAGGACTCGCGCTTGTATTCCTGCTTCGGGTTCTTCTGTGCATAACCACGCAGGTGGATGCCGTGACGCAGGTGGTCCATGGTCGACAGGTGGTCTTTCCACAGGTCGTCCAGCACGCGCAGCAGAATCTGCTTCTCGAAGGTACGCAGGGCCTCGGCGCTGGCCTGGGTTTCCTTCTCGTTGTACGCGCTCAGCAGCTCGGCAAGGATGCGCTCACGCAGGGTTTCCTCGTACAGCTTGTCGTCTTCGTCCAGCCACTGCTGGATCGGCAGCTTGATGCCGAAGTCGCTTTGCAGCGTCGATTCCAGGCCCGACACGTCCCACTGTTCCGGCATCGACTGCGGCGGGATATGGTTGTTGACCGCTGCGGTCAGCACTTCCTCGCGGAACTCGGCGATGGTGTCGCCAACGCTCTCGGCGGCCAGCAGGCTGTTGCGCATGTGGTAGATCACCTTGCGCTGCTCGTTGGCCACATCGTCGAATTCGAGCAGTTGCTTGCGCATGTCGAAGTTACGCCCTTCGACCTTGCGCTGAGCCTTCTCGATGGCGTTGGTGACCATGCGGTGCTCGATGGCCTCGCCGGACTGCATGCCGAGGGCCTTCATGAAGTTCTTCACCCGATCCGAGGCGAAGATACGCATCAGGTTGTCTTCCAGCGACAGGTAGAAGCGGCTGGAACCCGGATCGCCCTGACGGCCGGCACGACCGCGCAGCTGGTTGTCGATACGGCGCGATTCGTGGCGCTCGGAGGCGATCACGTGCAGGCCACCCGCTTCGATCACCTGCTGGTGACGCTTCTGCCACTCACCCTTGATCTGCGCAATCTGCTCGTCGGTGGGGTTTTCCAGCGCCGCGACTTCCACTTCCCAGTTGCCACCGAGGAGGATGTCGGTACCACGACCGGCCATGTTGGTGGCGATGGTCAGCGCCCCCGGACGACCGGCCTGGGCGATGATCTCGGCTTCCTTGTCGTGGAACTTGGCGTTGAGCACCTTGTGCTCGATGCCTTCCTTGTCCAGCAACTGGCTGACGTACTCGGACGTTTCGATGGTGGCGGTGCCGACCAGAATCGGACGCCCCTGGGCCTGGCAATCCTTGATGTCGGCGATGATCGCCTGGTACTTCTCTTCCTGGGTCAGGTAGACCAGGTCGTTGAAGTCCTTGCGCGCAACCGGCTTGTTGGTCGGGATCACCATGACGTCCAGACCATAGATCTGACGGAATTCGAACGCCTCGGTATCGGCGGTACCGGTCATGCCGGACAGCTTGTTGTAGAGGCGGAAGTAGTTCTGGAAGGTGGTCGAGGCCAGGGTCTGGCTCTCGGCCTGGATGTTCACGCCTTCCTTCGCCTCGATGGCCTGGTGCAGGCCCTCGGAGAGGCGGCGGCCCGGCATGGTACGGCCGGTGTGCTCGTCGATCAGGATCACCTGGCCGTTCTGCACGATGTACTCGACATTGCGGTTGAACAGCTTGTGCGCACGCAGGCCGGCATACACGTGGGTCAGCAGGCCGAGGTTGTGCGCGGAGTAGAGGCTTTCACCTTCGGCCAGCAGACCGGCAGTGGTGAGCATCTCCTCGACGTACTGGTGGCCGGCCTCGTTGAGTTCGACCTGGCGCGTTTTCTCGTCGACCTTGTAGTGGCCTTCCTGAGTCACCACGCCTTCCTCTTCCTCGATGTGCTGCTTGAGGCGCGGGATCAGCTTGTTGATCTCGATGTACAGCTTGGAGCTGTCTTCGGCCTGACCGGAGATGATCAGCGGGGTACGGGCTTCGTCGATGAGGATGGAGTCGACTTCGTCGATCACGGCAAAATTCAGCTCACGCTGGAACTTGTCTTCCAGGCTGAAGGCCATGTTGTCGCGCAGGTAGTCGAAACCGAATTCGTTGTTGGTGCCGTAGGTGATGTCGGCGGCGTAAGCGGCGCGCTTCTCTTCCGGCGGCTGGAAGGGGGTGACGATGCCAACGGACAGGCCGAGGAACTCGTACAGCGGACGCATCCAGTTGGCGTCGCGGCGGGCCAGGTACTCGTTGACCGTGACCACGTGCACGCCCTTGCCGGACAGTGCGTTGAGATAGACCGCCAGGGTACCTACGAGCGTCTTGCCCTCACCGGTACGCATCTCGGCGATCTTGCCTTCGTGCAGGGTCATGCCGCCGATCAACTGCACATCGAAGTGGCGCATGCCCATCACACGCTTGCCGGCCTCACGGGCCACGGCGAAGGCTTCGGGAAGCAGCTTGTCGAGGGTTTCGCCCTGAGCCAGACGGCCCTTGAACTCTTCGGTCTTGCCGCGCAGTTGCTCGTCCGAGAGGGCGATCATCTGCTCTTCGAGGACATTGACGGACTGCACCGCCTTGAGCAAGCGTTTGACTTCACGCTCATTCTTGCTTCCGAAAAGTTTTTTAAACAGAGGCGCAAACATATCGACAGGATCTTCCGGCGAATGGATGGAGGTCGGCGCAAATCGCGACCTGGCAGCCAGCATGGCTGCGGGCGAAGGGGGCATTCTACCCGGAAAACCCAGGGAGGAAAGTGACGTTGTCAGCCCGTTGCTGCCGTGTGATGGCGCAGGCCACGCATCCCCGGTCAGCCAGGGGCGCGGCGTGACACCTTATATGGGGATGAATGCTGGCAATTCAAGTCCAGCCAGCGACCCGGACTTACTCGACGCCGTTGGCGCGCGCGATATAAAGAGCGGGATTGACCTGTCGGCCATCCTTGCTGACTTCGAAATGCACGTGATAACCGGTGGAGCGACCGCTGCGACCGACCTTGGCGATGACCTGGCCGCGCTGCACCAGATCACCGATCTGCACGGTGTTGCTCTGATTGTGAGCGTAGAGCGTCACGTAGCCATCGGCGTGACTGATTTCCACGGTATTGCCGTATCCGTTCTTCCTGCCGGAAAAGGTCACTACGCCAGCAGCAACCGAAACCACGTCACTGCCGGGCTTGGCTGCGAAATCGATGCCCTTGTGGACACTGCTGCGGCCGGTCAGCGGATGCACACGACGGCCGAAGGGTGACGACACATAACCGTGCAAGACCGGGCGACCGGACAGGGTTTCGGCTTCGTTCAGACGGCGCTCGCCAAGCAGTTGCTCCAGCACTTCCAACTGCTGTTCACGACTCTCCACGCGCAGGGCCAGATCATCCAGCGTATTCATGAAAGGTGGCGGTGCATAGGCCGAGGCACCTAGCGCATCCTCCGCACCGCCCTGTCCGACACTGAGAGAGAAGTCGAACTCACCGGCGTCCAGCTCCGCCAGCTCAGTGAGACGCTCACCGAGCGCATCGAGACGGGTGAGGCGCGCCTGCAAATCCGCCACGTGCACGGCGAATGCGTCGAGCTGACGCTGAGCGTCCAGGCGCACGGCGCCGACCTGCTCACGCTGCTGGTCGAGCGCTTCGACCAGCGAAGTGTCGACCACCGGTTCGGCGATCAACCACTTGGCGCCCATTGCAGCACCGGCGGCAAGGCTCAGGACCAGCAGCAGGACAACCGACAGCAGCAACCAGCGCAGGTCCAGATGGATCGTTCGCGCCGAACCGTGACGGCTATTTAGCAAAATGATATGCATGACTTCCCCCTTTCGCAGAACACAGGCCGGCAGCACGCTCTGCTACCATGACGGTTCTGCAACCTAAGGCTTCCTGCCATGACGTTTCGTCCCTTGCCGGCCCAGGCACCCGCTAAGCTGTTACGCGAAGCCAAGCCCCTGAAAGCGCTGTTCGGTCAGGCGCAACGCCTTACCCACCTGCAGCGTCTTGTCGATAGCCAGCTGCAGCCTGCCGCCCGGGAACACTGTCATGTAGCGTCCTGGCGCGACGGCTGTTTGCTATTGATAGTGACCGATGGCCACTGGGCAACACGCCTGCGTTATCAGCAAAGAAGACTGCAACGACAACTACAGGCACTCGAAGAGTTCGAGACCTTAACGAAAATCCTCTTCAAGGTGCAACCTCAAGGCGGCCAGAATCGTGGAACCGGTCGCACCTTGCACTTGTCGAATTGCGCCGCGCAAAGCATCCAGGCAACAGCCGAAGGTATCAGCGACCCCAGGCTGCGCGCGGCACTTGAGCGCCTGGCCAGACATACGCTGAAAGACCAATAAGCCCCCGCTCCGCTCGTCGGTAAAGTTCGCTTCGGCGCGCATGCCAGATAAATGGCGCCAGATTTCCTCACAGCAAAAACCACTCCACTGAACGACCAACCATAAAAAAGGCCACCCGAAGGTGGCCTCAATTGAAGCTGGAAAGAGAGTGCGTTTACACCGCCGCAACCGGGCGCATGTAAGAGATCGGTGCGAGCTTGGCGTCCTCGAAGGTCACCATTTCCCAGGCATCGGTCTGTTCGATCAACGTACGCAGCAAACGATTGTTCAGCGCGTGACCCGACTTGAAGCCCTTGAACTCGCCGATCAGGCTGTTGCCCAGCAGGTACAGGTCGCCGATGGCATCGAGAATCTTGTGTTTGACGAATTCGTCCTCGTAACGCAGGCCGTCTTCGTTGAGCACGCGATATTCGTCGACCACGATGGCGTTTTCCACACTGCCACCGAGCGCCAGGTTCTGCGAACGCAGGAACTCGATGTCACGCATGAAGCCGAAGGTGCGGGCCCGGCTGACTTCCTTGACGAAAGACGTGCTGGAGAAATCCACACTGGCGCTCTGCGTGCGATTGCGGAACACGGGGTGATCGAAGTCGATCTCGAAGCTCACCTTGAAACCGTCGAAAGGCACGAAGGTGGCGCGCTTGTCGCCCTCCTCCACCGTCACCTCACGCAGGATGCGGATGAACTTCTTCGGCGCGTCCTGCTCCTGCAGGCCGGCGGATTGAATCAGGAATACAAAGGGACCCGCACTGCCATCCATGATCGGCACTTCGGACGCGGAGAGCTCGACGTAGGCGTTATCGATGCCCAGGCCTGCCATGGCCGAAAGCAGGTGCTCTA
>CAMPIF010000310.1 GCA_946886245.1 Ectopseudomonas composti
GATGGCATCGACGATGGCGGGCGCGAAATTCCACTGCCGTGCGATCAGCCCGCCGATCTCGGCGTGATCGATGCCGAGCACAGCGGACTCGGCATCACCCATGGTGCAATCCCTCTCACACCGCCAGCGCTCGACCTCGGCATAGGCCGCTGCAAACGCGTTGGCCAGCGCCAGCCGGCCGATGTCGTGCAGCAGCCCTACCGTGAACGCCACGTCCGCATCGTCGCGCTGCAGTTCACCGGCCAATGCCTGGGCACACAGGGCACTGCCGAGCGCATGGCGCCAGAAGGTGGTCTGGTCAAAGCCGGGGTGGCGCCGGAAGCTGCCGGCCAGACCTGCGGCCGTGACCGCGCCGCGTACCGTACGCAGGCCCAGTATGGTGATGGCCTCAGGCACCGAGCGAACCTGCCGGCCGCGACCGTAGAACGACGAGTTGGCCAAGCGCAGTATCTTTGCGGCCAGCGCCTGGTCGCGCGAAATCTTGGCGGCATACTGCGTGGCGCTGAGCTCCTCGTGGCCGAGCGACTCGACCAGTTCAAGCACGACCGATGGGAGCGGCGGAAGATCGCGCAGCGCGGCGAGCAGCTCGTCGCGGGAGATCGGTCGAATGGGCGTGTTCATTGCTTGGACTCCTGGCGATAGCGCTGCACGAGGTGCAGCAGCGGATGCACGCGTCCGTCACGCAGGCTGTGGCGAAACAGGTGGTTTGGCACCACAGGTGGGGTATCCGAGGCAGTTGGAAGGGTCATTTCGAGGCTCCGAATTGCGGCAGCAGCACCAACAGGCGGCCGCGCGCATTGCCGATCAAAGACCGGCTCATGGCCCACCAGCGGCGGCCGGCAAGCGTGAACAGAATGGATTCACCGTCCAGGGCCCGCATCAGGTTGGGGGGCAGGTGCCCGGTCGCGACCGCACCGAGGAACTCGCCACGCAGCCTGCACAGCGCCTGGGCTGGCGCGTTGGCGAAGACCAGCAGGCCTTCGTCGTCGACTCCAAGCACAGGCACCGGTACGGCATCGAGCAGCTCCTGCGCGGCCTCCCGACTGCCGACCTCACGCTGGTTCTGCTCGCGCTGTGCACTCAGCAGCGTCTCCAGCCGCTGGTTCACCTCAGCAAGGTCTTGGTTGGCGGTCTGCACCTCCCGGCCGAGACGGCGGTTCTGGTCTGCCATCTCCTTCAACGTAAAGGCCTCTCGCAGGTGGGCGCGCAGCTCTGCGTCATCCCAGGGCTTGGCGAGAAACTTGTAGATCGCCCCCTCGTTGATGGCGTCGGTGATCGACTGAAGCTCGGTGTAGCCCGACAGCACCAGCCGAATCGTCTCCGGGTACAGCTGCTTGGCCCGGCGTAGCAGCTCAACGCCGGTCATGCCAGGCATGCGCTGGTCGGACAGGATCACGTCGATCTCGTTCCGCGCCATCAGCTGCAGCGCCTGCTCGGCACTGGTTGCGCTGAGAATCAGCCAGCCTTCAGTGCGCAACAGCCGACGTAGCGCCGCGATCACGTTCTCTTCGTCGTCGACCAGTAGCAAGGTGCGCTGTCGCGAACGTCGGTCAAGAAGTGTCGGGTCGATCTGCCGGCCTTCGCGCAGCATGGCTTCGACCTCTGCCGCCGGCAGTGCGGCGCTGAACCAGTAGCCCTGCATCTGATCGCACTGATTGGCCGCCAGCAGCGCTGCCTGGCCCTCGCTTTCGACACCTTCGGCGAGCACTTTCATCTGCAGCTGGTGCGCCATGGTGATGATGGCGCGCGTGATCGACACATCTTCTGACGGAGCGGTGACGTCTGGCACCAGCGAGCGGTCGATCTTGACCACATCGACTGGCAGACGGCGCAGGTAGCTCAGGCTGGAGTAGCCGGTGCCGAAGTCGTCGAGCGAGACCTCGACGCCCAGCGCGCGCAGTGCCTGCAGGTGCTGCACCGCCTGCTCGAAGTTGTTGATCAGCATGCTCTCGGTGACCTCAGCGCCGAACAGCCGCGGGTCCAGGCCGCTGGCAGCGAGCAGGCTTTCGATGCGCCGTGCCAGATCCGGCTGTACCAGCTGGCGCGCCGACAGATTGACCGCCATGCGCAACGGCGGCAACCCGGTACGCTGCCAGGCCGCAGCCTGCTCGATGGCGCGGCGCAGCACCCAATCACCGATGGCGACGATCAGGCCGGTCTCTTCGGCGACAGGGATGAAGCGATCCGGCGCGATGAGGCCCAGTGTGGGGTGTCGCCAGCGCAGCAAGGCCTCGACGCCGACGATGCGGCCCTGCACCAGGTCGACCTGAGGCTGGTAGTGCAGCTCCAGCTGCTCGTCGTGCAATGCCTGGCGCAGCGCGGTCTCCAGCGCCAGCCGCTCGGGATCGTCGTCCTGCGGCGCACCGGCATAGACGCTGATCTGGTTGCGGCCCAGCACCTTGGCCTGGTGCAGCGCTGCATTGGCACGCCGCAACAAGGTCTCAGCGCGGTCGCCGTCGGCAGGCGCCGCTGCGATGCCGATGCTGCAGGTCAGGTGTACCTCATGCCCCTCGATTGCCATTGGTCTGGCGATACCGTCGAGCAGCGCTTGCGCCGTGTGCAAGGCCTCCGCCGAGGTGGCCTCCATCACGATCACAAACTCATCGCCGCCGCGGCGAGCCACCAGATCGACGCTGCGTACACCAGCGACGATGCGCTGCGCCACCTCGCGCAGTGCCGCGTCGCCGACGTTCAACCCAAGGCCGTCGTTGATGCGCTTGAAGCGATCAAGCTCCAGCACCAGCACCGCTGTCTGGCTACCGGCCTGCAAGGTCGCGTCCAGGCGCTCCAGGAGCAGCTGGCGGCTCGGCAAACCAGTCAGTTCATCGAACTGCAGCAGTTGCCGGATACGGCGTTCGGCGGCGCGGCGCTCGCGCAGGTCGTCGATGCAGACATGGCCGAAGGACCTGTCGCCGCTCGTCACCAGGCTGACGGAGACATCGACCGGGATCTCGTGGCCTTCGTGGTGGCGCAAGCGGGTCTCGAACCGCAAGGAGCCACGCTCGCACAGTTCACGCCAGCTCTGCGCCCACTGTGCCTCGTCGACCTCCGGGTCAATGTCGGGAACCCGCAGCCGCAGCAGTTCCGCACGCTCCAGGCCCAGCAGCCGGCAGGCGGCCGCATTGGCATCCTGAAAGGCACCGTCGGACCCAATCTGCAGCAGCGCGTCGTTGGCCTGTTCAACGGCGTGGCGGGTCAACAGCAACTGGTGCTGAGCATGCTCTCGCTCGCTAACGTCCCGTGCAGAAGGAATCAGCCACACCACGCGTCCGTCGGGCCCATACAGCGGCAACAATGAAAAATCCATCACCAGCATGGCGCCGCTGCTGGTGGCCACCCGCACATCGAAGCGCGATGCTTCGCCGCGCGCTGCACGGGCCAGCGCCTGCTGCAGCCGCCTTTGCGATACCTCGCAGCCCGACCACCAGGGGGTAGCATCAAAGCGTCGGCCAAGCACCTGCTCTGGGGCGCTGTCGATGGCCCGCAATGCAGCCTGGTTGGCATAGCGCACCGTGCCATCGGCATCGAGCAGGCCGGCAAAGACCGAGGGGCCCAATCGGTCCAGCACTTCGTGCAGCGAAAGTTCAGGGCCGCGCGGCTGCTGGTTGGTCGCCCCCAACGTCAGCGCGGCGTCACGGTGCGGCATGGGACAGGAAGAGGGATTTGACATGCCCTCAGTCTGCCCGCCAGCCTGCGCCGGTGGTGTGATCAGTTGGGTGCGCCGACGACCGGATCAGAGCGACGCAAGCACAGTGGCGTCGACGCGTGGAGCATCATCGACCAGCCGTGCCAGCGTGCGCATGGCGCGCTCCAGCGTTTCGTTCCAGGGTTGCCCGCAGGTCAACCGGATGTGGTGCTGAAACTCCGCTCGCGCCGAGAACATCGGCCCCGGGGCAAGGCTGATCTGCTGTGCCAGCGCAGCCTGGTGCAGGGCCATCGCGTCAACGCCGGTGGGCAACTCGACCCACACGAAGTAACCGCCGGCCGGCCGCACGACCCGGGTTCCGTCCGGAAAGGACCGGGTCACAGCATCGAACACGCTGTCGCGCTGTGCTTGCAGCGACTGACGGAGGCTTCGCAGGTGGCGGTCATAACCACCTTCCTGCAGGTACGCTGCCAGCGCCGCCTGGATTGGAATAGACCCCGACAGGCTCGTCGTCAGCTTCAGCCGTTCGACTTCGCGTGTGAACCTGCCGGGCGTGGCCCAGCCGACGCGGTAGCCAGGCGCCAGGCATTTGGAGAACGACGAGCAGTGCAGCACCAGTCCGCGGCGGTCGAAGGCCTTGGCAGGCAGTGGCGCTGTCTTGCCTTCGTAGAGCTCCGAGTAGACGTCGTCTTCGATCAACGGCACATCGTGCTGGGCCAGCAATGCGACGAGGTCGCGCTTCTTCGCCTCCGGCATCAGCGCGCCGAGCGGGTTCTGAAAGGTCGTCATCAACCAGCAGGCTTTGGGGCGGTAGAGCTCGATCACCTGCGCCAGGCGGCCGAGATCAATGCCTTCACGCACATGGGTCGGCACCTCAATGGCCCGCAGGCCCAGCCGCTGAAGCGCCTGCAACGCCACGTAGAAGGTGGGGGACTCGACCACCACTGCATCGCCGGGCCGCGCAACCGCGTTGAGGCACAGGTTCAATGCCTCCATGGCACCGTGGGTGAGCACGATCTCGTCGGTGGCCACGGTGAATCCTTGGCCCAGATATCGCTTGGCAATCTCGCGTTTGAGCTGGAGATTGCCTGGAGGCAGGTCTTCGGCCATGCGCCAGGGGTCGAGCCGCCGCATGCTGGAGATGAGCGCACGGCGCAGTTGATCGAGCGGAAACAGCGTCGGGCTCAGGAAGGCGGAACCGAAAGGCACGACGTCCCGCGCGCGCGCGGTGCCCAGGCATGCGTAGATCAATTCGTTGATCTCGATAGGCCTAGATCCGGACTGCGGCTGTGAAGTTTTTGGCTCCGGTAGCAAGGTACCGCTGGCGCGGGCGGCGACAAAGTAGCCCGACCGCGGCACCGCCCGGATCAGCCCGCGCGATTCGAGGAGGTAATAGGCCTGGAAGACCGTGCTCGGACTCAAGTCGCGGCTGGCGCAGGTCTGACGCACGGAAGGCAACCGGTCTCCTGCACGGAGCACTCCACGGGCAATCTGCTGCTCGATTTCTCGGGCCAGGAGTTCGTACCTGGTGGAGACGGCATTCGGGCGACTGGGCATGGTGTTGACACCGCGCCGCGGTCGACTGCCGGCCGGGGGGGTGGGGCTCCGTCCTTGCAGTTTAGGCTTTCTGCAGAACGAAGCAAGCATACGGACAGGGCCAGGTGGGCCCCGAAACGTCAGCTGAAATGGCCGCTGGCATGCCAGCGTCGGGGCGGCATCGAGACCGGGGCGCATGCATCACCTTGCTGGATCGCTCCCCTGAGGGAGAAGAAAGGCTGCGTAGTCTCTCTGGCGCGGCGCGAGTTCATGCTCCGCACAGTTCGGAGATGCCCGGAGCCTGTCTCTGGCGAGAGACAGGACACAGCCGATAGTCCGCGCTCAAAGACAAGAAGCGTATGACTGCAATCGCTGCAATGCAGCCTCTGCTGATCTGAGTTGATTTGAAATGCCCTCGCATGGCCCAGCCACCCAGCGGCTGAGCATTGTCCCCAACGGCCTCCCTGCCACGCAGGCTGTCCGCCCGGCCCAGACCCATCGGTAGATGGTTCTCGGCCGACCGCCCCCAGTACCCGCTCCCGTTT
>CAMPIF010000311.1 GCA_946886245.1 Ectopseudomonas composti
ACACACGGGCGAGAATGCCCATCACACCAAACACGCCTACCAGGCTGCCAGCCAGCAGCGCAGACATGCCCTGCCCGGCGGCGAAGACGCCCAGAAAGGTGATGTAGGCCGATAAAGCCACACCGACACATAGCTGAATCGTCATCAACAACGCCAACGCTCGGCTTGGCCGGATCAGGCCGAAACCTGCCGACTTGCCGGCTGCCGGTCGCGGTGCGATACGCGGCGCGCTCAGTGCCAGCAGCAGGCTCACCGGCACCAGCAGCAACAGCGCCGCGCGCCAGCCGAACTGCAGGGCAATGCCCGGCAACAGCAGCCCGGCAAACAACGCAGCGACCTGCACCCCTGACTGTTTCAGCCCCATCACCGCGGCTTTTTTTTGCGGCGCCACCCGTTCGGCAATCAGCAGATTGGTCGCCGGATTGCAAAGCGCCTGGGCAATGCCGCACACCGCCATTGCCAGCACCAACCAGGCGAAACCGGGCGCCATACCCATCAGACCGTAGGCCAGGGCTGTCACCAGAAACAGCAGCAGCAGGGCACGCCGGGAACCCAGACGATTGACCAGAGGACCGGCCCACAGGGACAGCAGCGCGGCGAAACCAAAGGCGCTCATGGTCAGGTAGCCGAGCCAGGCCGGCGCTACGCCAAAATCCGCCACGAGGAACGGGCCGAGGGTGCCGATGGCATAGAAGATCAGCATCGGCAGTGCCATTGCGCCAGCCAGCACGGCGCGCAGCATCCCGGCCACCAGCAGGCTGTCGGCCGGCGGCGGGGAAACAGTCGGCGTCATGGCATCACCTCATTGCTGCGGCGCAGGAGCGACAACCTGCGAAGGCCAGTCGAAATTCAGGCCATCGGCATGCTCATAGGCCTCCAGCAGGCGACGGCCTGTCGCACTGATCAGGGCATCGTCGGCACCATCGAGAATGTGTGTGCCGCGTGCCACCCGGTAGATGCCCGACAGCGGCGTCAGGCTGCTCAGTCCTTCAGCGCCGTATATCTGAATCGCCGAATCCACCGCCCGACTGAGCGCCTGAGATGCGGCGATCTTGGCCAGATTGACCTCGATGCTGTTCGCCACCCCCGCGTCGAACTTGCGCGCGGCATCGCGCAGCAGACAGCGCGCGCTGGCAATCGCCTGATAAGCCTCGAACACGCGCAGGCGTACCAATTGCTTGTCGCCCAAGCGCGCCAGCTCACCACGCGCCGAGCGGATGCGCGTGCACATCAGGTCGAAGCTGCGCTGCGCCAGCCCCAGCCAGTGCACGGCACGCAGCAGACGACCAAGACCGAGGCGTTCATGCATCAGCGCCAGCCCGGCGCCGGATTGCCCGAGCAGGTTGTCGCGGGGCACGCGCACAGCGTCGAAGACAACCTCGCACTGGCCCTGGAAGCGGCCGAGGATGTCCACCTGACGGGCGATGGCAAAGCCCGGCGCATCGGTGGGCACCAGGATCATCGACAGCGCCCCGTCTACGCCGGCGCCTTCGGTGCGCGCCACGACAGTGACGAAGGAGGCACGGTCGGCCCGGCAGATGAACCACTTGCGCCCATCCAGGCGCCAATGCTCGCCCTCCAGAGTGGCCGTGGTGGTGATGGTTGCGGGGATCGAGCCGATGCTCTCGGGTTCGGACATGCCATAGGCGGACACCGCTTCTGCGGCAAGCAGCGGCACGAGGAAGGCGTTGCGGATATGTGCACCGCCGTGGCGTGTCAGCATGTGCGTGTCGAGGGCAAGCTCCGTGCCGAAGATTGCCCCGCCATACTCGGAGCGTCCTTCCTGCTCGGCCACCGCCAGGTATGCTTCGAGGCTGCTGAGACGGCCGGGGTAGAACGACCCCCAAAGCCCCTGTTCGCGGGCTGCAGCGCTCAGTTCGTCCTGGCACGCCAGAGCACTGGCGCGCGGGCCGGCCAGTTCGGCTTCGCGGGGCACGATACGCTCGTCGACGAACGCCCGGACCCGCTTCGCCAGTGCCTGTGCATCCAGCGCGATGGGGGATTGCACTGTCAGGTTCATATACAGGTCCTCAGCAGGCAATGCCTGCACCGCTTTCAAGAAACGCGACTTCGGCAGCCAGTGCTTTCTTGTCCACCTTGCCGGCCGGACTCAGTGGCAGTTGCCGGTAGAAACGCAGGTACTCGGGCAGCTTGTTCACCTCCAGGCCTTGCTGTCGCAGGTAATCGGTCAGCTCGGCAAGGGAGAGGCGCGACGCACCCTGGCGCAGGGTCACGCAGATGCACACACGCTGGCCAAGGTCAGGGTCGGGCACCGGCACACAGGCTGCACAGACCACGTCGGGGTGGCCGGTGGCGAGCATTTCGATCTGCACCGGACTGACGTTCTGCCCGCCACGGATGATGATGTCCTTCTTGCGTCCAGCCAGTACCAGATAACCCTCTCGGTCGATGTAACCGAGATCACCGGTACACACCCAGCCTTCGGCATCGCGATAACGGGCGTCGAGTTCCGGTGCGTTGACGTACTGCATCGGACTCAACGGCCCGCGCGCCTTGATCTCACCGACCTCTCCCGACGGCAGGGCGCTGCCCTGCTCGTCGACGATGCGGATTTCGCAGACGCTCGGGTTGGGCCGCCCCACACTGCGCAGCACGACCTCCAGCGGATCGTCCAGGGTGTTGTGGCAGTTCACTCCATCGGCCGAGCCATACAGGCTGATGAAGCCACAGCCGAACGCCTCGACGCAGCGGCGTACGCTGGTTTCATCGATCAGCGAACCGCCGCTGATTAGGCCGATCAGGCTGGAGGTGTCCACCTCGGCCAGCAGCGGATCGGCCGCGATGCGCTGGAACATGGTGGGCACACCCAGGATGTGCGTGGGCCGCAGGGTCTCGATGGCGCGAATCGCTGCCGCAACGTCGAACTTCGGCAGAATCACGATGGAGCCGCCGAGCCAGGACAGGATGCCGAAGGTGGCGGAGGAACCGAATGACGAGCCCAGGGGAACCAGATACATGCCCCGAAAGCTCTTGCCATCGTCATGCAGACGCTGGAGGAAACGACCACGCCCGCCGACCAGGGCATTGTGTGAATACGCCACCAGCTTGGGTTCCGACTCGGTACCGGACGACACCAGCAGACGCACCGGCGAATCCGGGTTGACCACGGGCAATGTGTCGCTGTCCAGCGGCTCAGCCGCAATCATCTGCTGCAGGGACGACCAGCCAGGTCGAGCCGCGCCTTCGACGACAAGAATGCGCAGCGACAGCAGGGTCGGACGCAGGGACTCGATCAGCTCGCACAGGTCGATACCGCCGAACTCGGCCGGCACCACCACCGCCCGTGCATCGCAGCGGCGCAGCAGGGATTCGATATCCAGGCGCCCACGTCCGGGCGGGAACGGCGCCACCACCGCGCCGAGGGCGGCGGCAGCCAGATCGATGGCACAGCAGTACCAACTGTTGCTGAGCTGGTAGGCAACCACATCACCCGGCACGATCCCCTGCGCGCGAAAGCCGGCTGCAAGGCGTAACGCGCGATCGAGCAGTTCGCGGTAACTGACGTCCTGCTCCGGCGACAGTACGGCGAGCTTTTCGGGATGGCGCTCGGCGTTCTGCCGAAACAGTTGAAACACGGACTGGTTCGGGTAGGTGCCATCGTCTGCCCACTTGCGGCGAACGTCCACGGGAACCAGATCGATAATGCCTGCATTGTTCATGTGAAACTCCAGGGAGACTTGACCAGGGTGTAGCGCTCGGGGCGCAGACAGGGCGCGATGCGCCCGTCCAGGCGAGCGCTCGACAGGTCTTCAAGTACGGCAGAAGCGACCAGGCCGAACGCCTGCAAAAAGTCTTGCCAGGTACGCGCATCGCGCGCCGCCAGGCAATCGATGAGTTGCGCATCGCGCAGGGCCGGCTCCGCATCCAGCGGGCAATCCAGGGCGTAGCGCAGACGCTCGACGTCGCCTGCGTTGTGGCACTCAAGGGCAAGTTGCCCAGACGCTGTGGGGTAAACCCCGGAAAGCGCCGGTTCGGCGGCCACCTTGCCGTCACGCTGGGCCACCAGTTCGCGAGTGCACAGCAGGGTTGCTGCGCCGAGCAGCGAGCTGTCGACTCGCCCCGCCTCGCCGCGCAGCTCACGGTTGAGCAACGCCACACTGATGCCCTGGGCAGCAATCACGCCACCCAGCACATCCAGCACGGTAAACAGCGACCCGCCTGCACTGGCCGACTGACGGGCAATCAGGTGGGCGACGCCAGAGTAAGCCTGCACCATGAAGTCGGTGCCGGGCCAAGCCTGCAAACGACGATCCTCGCCCCAGCCACCGGCGTAGGCATAGATCAGCGCCGGATTGACCCGTGCCAGATCGTCGTGATCCAGCTTCAGCTCGGCAGCCTTGCCTGGCGCCCAGTTGTGCAGAAACACATCGGCCTGGCTGGCCAGCTCCAGCAGACTGGCGCGGCCCTGGGCTGATTTGATATCCAGTTCGCAGGTCTGCTTGTGGCGATTCAGCGCATCGAAGCGCACCGAGCAACCATTGACCAAGGGCGGCATGCCACGTAACGGATCACCGCCGGGCAGTTCGATGCGTATGACCTCGGCGCCCAGCAGCGCCAGCAGATGACCTGCCAGAGGGCCCTGGATGCGTCGGCAGGACTCGATCACCCGCAGGCCACTGAGGGGCAGATTGCCGTGCTTTTTGGGGCGCCCCGGCGGCAAGCCGCTGCAACCCGGCGTGAACTGCCAGGGGCCGCACGCCAGCAACTGCGGCAGATCATCGTCGCGCAGGCGCTCACGCAGACTGCGCAGCGGACACACCGACAGCCCGGCCTCGACGCAGCGCTCGAGAATATCGGCGTAGGACAGCTTCGACAGCGCCTGCATCAACTCCATCGGCATCGGCGCAACCGCTTTGGCGTAGCGCAGCAGAAAAGCATTCCAGCCTTTGCCAGCCAGTTCTCCAGAAATACCCAGGCCGCTCCAGAAGCGGCGCCAGGGTTCGGCGTCAAGCGTTTCCAGCTCGAACACCACCGCATCGACGGAGGTAAATGGCGGACGTTCTTGCGCCGAGACACAGCCGGGCAACAGCCGCTCGGCACCCTCCGGTGCTGTGGCACCGGCCAGGTACTGACCGATGGCTAACCCTGCGGCACCGGCCAGCGTCACATCCATCTGTCTGCTGGTACAGCCACGCATCTGACCAATGGCGGCGGCAAACAGACCCTGCAGACTCAGGCTGGCGGCCAGGGTGGAGACATAGTCCACACCCAGCGGGCACGCGCCACCACTTGCACGTCCATGCACGGCCATCAGCCCGGAAGCGGCCTGCACGGTCAATTCACTGGCACCTTCGGGACGACCGTCAGCCCAGCCCAGCAGACGGCCGACGATAGGTGAAAGCCCCGGAGCCGCGAAGCGAAAAACCAGCCCATCGGGGTATGCGCCCGGCTCGGATACGACGCCGATGCCCAACGCGTGCGCCTGGGTGAGCATGGCCGAGCGTGCCGGCGCAAAGGCTGCCGCGGCATGCTCGAAGGGGCCGGATAAGGTGCAGTCGTTCAGGGGATAAGTCATAGGTTTCACACCAGAGGTTGCGTTGAACCTGGCCTGCCGATGCAACGTTCAAGCAACCGACAGCGTGCAAAAGGCGTCCGCAGAACGACGATCAACCGCCCGCAACGGCCGGCAGAATCGTCACCTCATCACCGTCTTTCAGTGCCGTGCCAAGGTTGTCAGCGAAACGGATGTCGTTGTCGTTCACATAC
>CAMPIF010000312.1 GCA_946886245.1 Ectopseudomonas composti
TCTAAACATTGAGATGAAAATTTACTGCGTTCTTTTGAATCAATTCTTTAGCCAAGATTCTCTCTGAAATATGCATTTTTAGAGGGTTGTGTTTGTTATTTGATATTATAAAAAATCAAATTAATTGACATGCTTTTACGAGGCTGGGAATTTTCTTGATTTCGCTGGCCATTCTCGATAATGGGTTTATCCCGTATAGGTCGCCGATGCTTCCAGTGGCGTGGCCCGTAATCCAGTCACTTACTTCCTTGGGGATGCCATATTTCCTAGCCAAGGTTTTAAACGTGTGCCGGAACGCATGCAGTGGGTTTCTTCCCGATTGGTAAACACCGCATTGCTGGGTTAGCGTTCTCCATGATTTTGATACGATGCCGGCATAACCATCTGAAACCTTGGTCAACTGGGGAAACACACGTGATTCACTTGGTTCATTCTTGACCAGCTCTAGAATGCCCACCTCGATAAGATCATCATGTAGTGGTATGTCCCTGCGACTGCTGTCGGTCTTTAACGATTTGTCAGGGCGATCATCGATAATGCGAATGAACCATTGGCCGGTTTCGTCCTGCATGAAGTCAGAGACATACAGTTGAGCAATCTCCTCACGTCTAGCACCGGTATATGCCGCAATTAGGGGCAGCCAGAAAACGGCATTCCCAGGTCTACCCTTGGCGTATCGCTGCTTTTGGTATTCCGGATTGCTAAAAAGCGTGACCAACTCACCCCATGAATAGCCTTTGTTTCCGGTCAAGCTGCGCTTGGTCTTGGCCGACCCAAGTCGTTTGTGAATTCGTGAAGTCGTAACAGGGTTCGACGGCAAGAGCCCGGCATCTACGGCGAACGTCAAGACGGATGAAACCCTAGCCAGTAACAGGCGTGCGGAAGTAGTTGCCAGGGGGCGTTGATCTACTGTGTCAGGAGCGATCAGGGCACCAGCAAAACGGTGGATATCGGTGGGTCTGATGAACACTATCGGAACGTCGCCCATGAACCCGATAAGACGGTTTATCGCACGGCTGTAATCGACGGTATGCCTGCGTAGAACGTGATCTGGCTTCCCTGACAGTGGAAGAGCTTGGATATAGCGTTCTAACGCCTCAGAGAGCGTTACAGACGATTTTTGAGCCGTTGGCGAGAGTGCAATGGTTATCGCTAATTCGGTCGGTTGTTGCGCTTTGTAGACCCCATTGCGGGCATCGAGAAACATCCGCTCAGACTCCGCATAGGCGAGGGCGAAGGCGGTTTTAGCGTGTTGGTGGTTCCGGGTATGCAGTGATCGTCGAATCTCGGTCTTGCCGATGATCGATCTGAGGTCATCCGGCACCCTGCGGCGAAGGTAGTAAATGCCCGAGTCAGGGTGTCGGAATGGTTGTGCGATGAGTGCCATTGTGTACCAGCCATGTGTATCAGTCGGCTGGGAAAGGGCACTTCATTCGTGATTAACGGGCCTTCTGCATAACCTGCTTTTGTGACGTCGCTAGCCGCGCTCGCGCACCCAGAACAGCGTCGCGCCGGCTACTGCCGCCGGCATCATCAGGATGTTCAGTCCCGGCACCAACAGGGCGGCGTAGGTAATGCCGCCGAAGCTCAGGCTCTGCCAGCGCTTCTCGCGCAGCCAGGCGAGCATGTCCTGCCAGCTCATCTTGTTGTTGTCCGCCGGGTAGTCGATGTATTGCACGGCCATCATCCACACGCCGAACAGCAGCCACAGCGGCGCAGCGACCAGGTTCACCACCGGGATGAAACTGAGGATCAGCAGGCCGATGGCGCGTGGCAGGAAGTACGCCAGCTTGCGCATCTCGCGGCCCATGGTGCGCGGCACCATGGCCGCCAGTTCGGCCCAGCTGAATGGCGGGAAATGATCTTCACCGCGCGCGACCACTTCGACCTTCTCCGCGAGAAAACCGTTGAACGGCGCGGCGATGATGTTGGCCAGCATGGTGAAGGTGAAGAACACCATCAGCAGCACCAGCACCACGAACAGTGGCCAGAGGATGTACTGCAGGAAGCTCAGCCAGTTCGGCAGGGAAGGCATGAAGGTCTCGACCCAGCCGCTGAATTGCTGCACGGCAAAGCTGATCAGGGTGACGAACAGGAGCAGGTTGATCGCCAGCGGCAGCAATACGAACAGGCGCAGGCCGGGGCTGAGTATCAGCTTCAGGCCTTCTCGCAGGTATTGCGGGCCGGACAGAACGGGAGCAGCGGGCATGGCGGTCTCCAGGGTGGTTGATGCGCGCGACCATACCGACTTTGCCTGCGCGGTGAAAGTTCAGCCATGGGGCAGGGCTCAACCCCAGTGGCCATAGGCGGATTCTATTCGCGGAATTGGTAATGGATATTTCCGCTTCGCAGGTCGCCCCGATAGGCTTGCGTCCAGTTTCCCTTCAGGGATTTCCTGAAAAAAGCCATTCATCGTCACTCCCGCGAAGGCGGGAGCCCAGGTGATTCGTGGGTTCTGGATGTCCGCCTGCGCGGGCATGACGGCCTTTTCAGTGTTTCCGTAGGGCTTTCCTTTTGCGGGGCTCTCACCCTTCCAAGCCTTCCCCTAGTGCTTCGAGAGTCCCTTTTTATCTGGCCTGCCGGCCCTGTGGGCCAGCGAGGAGTTAGCGATGTCTGCCATCCGTCATGCCCGCGTCATCATTCTGGGTTCCGGCCCTGCCGGTTACAGCGCAGCGGTGTATGCCGCGCGCGCCAACCTGAAACCGCTGCTGATCACCGGCATCCAGGCCGGTGGCCAACTGACCACCACCACCGAGGTGGACAACTGGCCGGGCGATCCCCACGGTCTGACCGGGCCGGCGCTGATGCAGCGCATGCAGGAACACGCCGAGCGCTTCGAGACCGAGATCGTCTTCGACCACATCAATGCCGTGGACCTGGCCGGCAAGCCCTTCACCCTGGTCGGTGACAGTGCCACCTACAGCTGCGATGCGCTGATCATCGCCACCGGCGCCAGTGCGCGTTACCTGGGCTTGCCCAGTGAGGAAGCGTTCATGGGGCGCGGCGTTTCGGCATGCGCAACCTGCGATGGCTTCTTCTATCGTGGGCGCGAGGTGGCAGTGGTCGGTGGCGGCAATACCGCTGTAGAGGAGGCGCTATACCTGGCCAATATCGCCAGCAAGGTGACTCTGATTCACCGCCGCGAGACTTTCCGTGCCGAGAAGATCCTGCAGGACAAGCTGCGTGCGCGTATCGCTGAAGGCAAGATCGAACTGCAGCTCAATGCCGAGGTGGACGAGGTGCTGGGTGATGCCAGCGGCGTCACTGGCGTGCGTCTGAAGCAATACGGCGGCGCTTACCGCGAGCTGAAGGTGGATGGTCTTTTCGTCGCCATCGGCCATACCCCCAATACCAGCCTGTTCGAAGGCCAACTGGCGCTGAAGGACGGCTATCTGGTGGTCAATGGCGGGCGCGAGGGCAATGCCACCGCGACCAGCATTCCCGGCGTGTTTGCTGCGGGCGACGTGGCCGATTCGATTTATCGCCAGGCGATCACCTCGGCCGGTGCCGGCTGCATGGCGGCGCTGGATGTCGAGCGTTACCTCGACGGACATTGAGTCCGATTGCGCCTGTAGGAGCGGCTTCAGCCGCGAGAACGCTGACAATTGTCCCCGGATTTCATCCGGGCTACGCAACTGTGAGAACGCGTAGGGTGCGCTGCGCGCACCGAGGTTTGCTGGACCGTAGCGGATAGGGATTAGAAGCCGGTGCGCACAGCCTAGGCGGCCCCGCGACACCCTACGGGCGATGCGGACGTCTCAATCCGGCCAGTGCCAGGGCGGCTCGTCGAGCATGCCCTGGCCGCGTATGCAGGTCTGGCCGAGCTGTTTGTCCAGCTCCAGTGTGTTGCAGTCGGGGCTTTCCTTGAGCGTGGCGATCAGTCGGCTGGCGTGAGAGACGACCCACACCTGCGTTTGCTTCGACGCGGCGATGATCAGCCGGCCAAGTGCAGGTAACAGATCCGGGTGCAGGCTGGTTTCCGGCTCGTTGAGCACCATCAGTGACGGCGGCCGAGGCGTGAGCAGGGCGGCGACCAGCAGCAGGTAGCGCAACGTGCCGTCGGACAGCTCGGCTGCGCTCAAGGGGCGCAGCAAACCCTCCTGGCGCAGTTCCACGGCGAAGCGCCCGCCGGCCTGAAAATCGATATGCAGGCGGCTGCCGGGGAAGGCATCGTCGATGGCGGCGTCCAGCGCCGCGCGGTCGCCGATTTCGCGGATGGTCTGCAGCGCGGCGGCCAGGTCGCGGCCATCGTGATGCAGCACCGGTGTACGCGTCCCCAATTGCGGCTGGCGCGCCGGTGCGTCGGCATCACTGCGAAAGTGATCGTAGAAGCGCCAGCGGCGAATGGTTTCGCGCAGTTGGAAGACTTCCGGGCAATTCGGGTCGTTGCCGATCTGGTCGAACAGGCTGTCGTAGTTCGGCACGTGCTGGGCCAGAACCTGCCAACTGCGACCTTCGCGCATGCGCACCATCGGCCCGGCGCGATCCACCAGCAGCGAGGCCGGGCGGTAGCTGGCGCCAGCCCAGATGCACTCGCGCTTGATCTGTGGGTCGAGAGCGAAGGCCGAGTTGCTTGGCTCGGGCAGGCCAAGGGCGATGGCATAGCCGAAATCCTCGCCGGCAAAGCCCAGGCGCAGGCGCATCACGTGCTGCCGCGGGCCACCCTGCACGGGCACCTCGCCGCCCAGCATGCGCCGGGAAATCTTCTCCGGCCCGGCCCAGAAACTCGACTCCAGCCCGCCTTCGCGCGCCAGCGCGTTGACCACGCCACCTTGCGCGGTTTCCGCCAGCAGGCGCAAGGCGCGGTACAGGTTGGACTTGCCGCTGCCATTGGCGCCGGTGATCAGGTTGAGCCGGCCCAGTGGCAGCACCAGGCTGTTGATCGAGCGGTAGTTGGCGACGGCGAGGGTGTGCAGCATGGCGGAGTCATCCTGACAAAACGATCAGCGACCATGGCGTGGCGAAAACGCCAGCCAGGCCAGCACCGGGTAGCACAGGTAATGCAGGCTGAAGAGAAACAGGCCCATGGGACTGGGTGTGTCCTGCAGGACCATCATGCCCAGCAGGCCGAGATAGAGCAGCCCGAGCACGCCGCCATAGAGCAGGGTGAAACGCCAGCGTTCGGCGCTGCTTGGCGCGCGCCCCTGGCGCCAGTGAAACACCAGCGCCAGGCCAGCGGCGATGGCGGCGGCGATCAGCAATGTGGTGAACACGCCGCCCAGGCGCACGAAGGTGCGCAGCAGCAGGTTCAGCACGATGGCCGCGACTATTCCCGCAGCCGCGTAGTAGCGCAGTTGCAGGCTCTGGCTCACAGGCTTTGCACCAGGCCGAAGCGTTTGCTCAGTACCCGTTGCAGTAGGGCCTTGGGCAGCAGCATGGCGAGCAGTGGCAGGGCGCGGCTGCCATTGCCCAGGCGCAGCAGGCGCGGGCGCTTGTCGCGTTGCACGGCGGCCAGCAGCTGCGCAGCGAAGTCGCTGGCCGGGGTCGGGTTGTCCTGCGAGGCGTTGGCGCGGGCGCGGATGCCATCGCGCAGCGGCCACCAGGGCGAATCCTCATGGATCAGCGCTTCGGCCTGTTGGCTGGCGTTGGCGCCGAAGCTGGAGGCGATGGCGCCGGGCTGCACTTCCATCACCTCGATGGAGAAGGGCGCCAGCTCCATGCGCAGCGCGTCGCTCAATGCATGCACGGCAGCCTTGGAGG
>CAMPIF010000313.1 GCA_946886245.1 Ectopseudomonas composti
GACTTCAGCCGGATACCGGGGGCTTTTTAAGTCAGGCTGAAAAAAGCTTTGACCAAAATTTAAGTTCCACTTAAATTTTGCCGCAACCAATTGCCCGGTGACGATGTTCGTCGTGGGCGCCAGACGAGGATGCGCAGATGACACTGGGAGTGGGCGGCAGCACGCCGGAGCAGGCCTTGGCGCGCCTGCAGAACATGATGGCCGGCGCGCAGCCGATCAGCGAAGCGGAATACCAGACACGCATCGCCCGCGCTCAGGCATTGATGCGCGAGCAGGACGTCGCCGCGCTGTTCCTGGCTGCCGGCAGCAACCTGCAGTACTTCACCGGCGTGCAGTGGCATGCCAGCGAACGCATGGTCGGTGCGATTCTGCCGGCCAGCGGCGCACTGGAGTACCTGGCGCCGGCGTTCGAGGAAGGCACGGTGCGCGACTTTCAGGTGGTGCCCGGCGCGATCAATACCTGGCAGGAGCACGAAAGCCCCTACGTGTTGCTTCTGGATTGCCTGAAGCGTCTGGGGATATTGCCCAATGATGGTGCGCAGCCGAAGGTAGGTCTTTGTTCCTCCTTGCCTTTTTTCATGTTCGAAGGCATTCGCCAACTGACCAGCGGTTATCGCTTCGTCGATGCCGGCGGCATCACCACGGCCTGTCGCCAAGCCAAATCGCCAGCCGAAATCGCCCTGATGCAGCGCGCCAAGGACATGACCCTGGAAGTGCACAAGGCAGCTGCGAGCATTCTCCATGAAGGTATCAGCACCACCGAAGTTGCCGAGTTCATCCACCAGGCGCACCGCCGTGTCGGGGCGCCTGGCTCGATCTTCTGCATCGTGCTGTTCGGTGCTGCCAGTGCCTTTCCGCATGGGGTCAAGCATGCGCAGCGGCTCAAGGACGGCGACATGGTGCTGATCGACACCGGCTGCAAGGTTCACAGTTACCTGTCGGACATCACCCGCAGCTACGTTTTCGGCACGCCCAGCGCGCGTCAGCGCGAATTGTGGAACAAGGAGAAAGCCGCTCAGCAGGCGGCGTTCGGGGCGGCCACCCTGGGAGCACCCTGTTCGTCGGTGGACGCGGCGGCCCGGCGTAGCCTGGAGGCGGCAGGGCTGGGGCCTGGTTACAGCTTGCCTGGCCTGCCGCACCGTACGGGGCACGGCATCGGCCTGGACATTCACGAGGGGCCGTATCTGGTCGGCGGCGATGACACCCCGCTGGCCGAGGGCATGTGCTTCAGCAACGAGCCGATGATCTGCGTGCCGGGCGAGTTTGGCATCCGTCTCGAGGATCACTTCTACATGACCGCCGACGGCCCGCGCTGGTTTACCCAGCCCAGCCATTCGGTGGACGACCCCTTCGGTCTGGGCGTCTAACCACGCCCACGCCTGACTCGGAAGCTCTTGCCATCAGGACCGAGCCATGGCCGCTCAGGGCACGCTCACCCTGGAAAAGTTGTTCGAGCCCATCGGGCTGAGCACATAGCCTTCGACGCCCTTGTGCAGCGCTGCGAACTGTTTCGGGTGAGCCAGGGCGATCCATGGTGCCTGCTCATGGAAGATCGCCAGCGCCTGGCGATACAGCGCGGCGCGTCTGCTCGGATCGGGCTCGCGGCGTGCCTGGCTGATCAGGGCGTCGAAGGCCTTGTCGCACCAGCCCGCCTGGTTCTCGCCGCTCTCGGCCGCCGCGCAGGAGAGGTTGGGGGTGAGGAAGTTGTCCGGATCGCCGTTGTCCCCGGCCCAGCCCATGAATACCAGGTCGTGCTCGCCATTCTTGGCGCGCTTGATCAGCTCGCCCCACTCGAACACGCGAATGTCGCTGCGAATGCCGACGGCGGCGAGATCGGCCTGCAGCATCTGCGCGCCGATGCCCGGGTTGGGATTGGTCGGTCCCCCGCCCGGGCGGGTCCAGATCGACAGGGCGAAGCCATCGGCGTGACCAGCCTCGGCCAACAGTTGGCGGGCCCGCTCGGGGTCGTGTGGCCAGTCCTGCAGCGTTTCGTCGTGGCCCCACAGGGTAGCCGGGTAAGGCGCCACGGCCGGTGTGGCGTTGCCTTCGCCATACTGCGCGCGAATGTAGGCGGCCTTGTCGAACGCCAGATTCAACGCCTGGCGCACGCGCACGTCGTCCAGCGGTGGGTGACGGGTGTTGATGCCGATATAGGCGGTCAGCAGCGAATCCAGCTCCAGCACCTGCAGTTTCGGGTCGGCCTTCAGCGCCGGGATGTCCACCGGGCGCGGGTAGAGGGCGATCTGGCAGTCGCCGGCCTTGAGCCTTTGCTGGCGCACGTTGGGCTCGGGGGTGATGGCCAGCACCAGGCGCTCGACCTTGGGTGCGCCATTCCAGTAATCGGGGTTGCCGCGAAAGCGTATCTGGGCGTCCTTGGCGTAGCGCTCGAAAACGAAAGGCCCGGTGCCGATGGGCGCATTGTTCAGGCGCTCGGGTTGGTTCGTTGCGAGCAGATGGTCGGCATACTCGGCCGAGTAGATCGAGGCGAAGCCCATGGCCAGGTTGGCCAGGAAAGGCGCCTCCGGGTGTTTGAGGACGAAGCGCACGCGGTGCTCGTCGAGCTTGTCGATGCGCTCGATCAACTGCGCCAGGCCCATGGCCTCTGCGTAGGGGAAGCCGCGCAGCGACAGCTCGTGCCAGGGATGCGCCGGGTCGAGCTGGCGCTGGAAGCTCCACAGCACGTCGTCGGCATTGAATTCGCGGCTGGGGCTGAAATCCTGGTTGGCGTGAAATGTCACGCCCTGGCGCAGGGTGAAGGTGTAGCTCAGGCCGTCATCGGCTATTTCCCAGCTTGCTGCCAATGCCGGCACGATCTCGGTGCTGCCGGGGGCGAAGGCCACCAGGCGTTCGAACAGGGTTTCCGCCGTGGCGTCGGCGGTGGTGGCTGCGGTGTATTGAACGAGGTCGAACCCTTCCGGGCTGGCTTCGCTGCACACCACCAGGCTGGCCGCCTGGACCTGAGCAGCAAGCAGCGCGGCCAGCAGCAGGCTGCCGCGCAGAAAGAACGGGGCTGACATGGCAACTCCTTGGCCTGGAAGGCCGTCGGGCACTCGTGTGCGGCGGTCATGTGTAGGGTGCGCCGTGCGCACCAGGTTCAGACTCCCCGAGTACGCGGTGCGCACAGCGCACCCTACGCAAGCTAGCCGCCCGAGGCAGCGCCCTTACTTGCCGATACTCACACCATAGAACGAGTTGATGCCGAACGGGCTGATGCGGAAGTCCTGCACTTCCTTGCGCATCGGCTGGTACACGGTGGAGTGGGCCAGCGGGGTGATCGGCACCTCTTGTTTGAGGATCACCTGCGCCTGCTTGTACAACTCGGTGCGTTCGGCCACGTCGGTGGTGCGCTTGGCGGCCTTGACCAGCTTGTCGTAATCCTCGAAGCACCATTTGGAGAAGTTGTTGCCGTCGACCGCGTCGCAGCCGTAGAGGGTGCCGAGCCAGTTGTCCGGGTCACCGTTGTCGCCGCTCCAACCGATCAGCATGGCGTCGTGCTCGCCGGCCTTGGCACGCTTGAGGTACTCGCCCCATTCGTAGCTGACGATGCGTGCCTTGATGCCGATCTTGGCCCAGTCGGCCTGCAGCATTTCGGCGATCTGCTTGGCATTGGGATTATACGGGCGCTGCACCGGCATGGCCCACAAGGTGATCTCGCTACCTTCCTTGACGCCGGCGGCCTTGAGCAGCTCCTTGGCCTTTTCCGGGTCGAAGGCCGGGTCCTTGATGTCTTCGTTATACGACCACTGGGTCGGCGGCATGCCGTTGACCGCCAGTTGCCCGGCGTTCTGGTAGACCGCGTTGAGGATGGCCTGCTTGTTCACCGCCATGTCCAGCGCCTGACGCACCTCCAGCTTGTCGAACGGCGGATGGGTGACGTTGTAGGCGATGTAGCCGACGTTGAAGCCCGCCTGTTCGGGCATCTGCAGTTTGGGGTCCTTCTGCAGTGCCTCGATGTCGGCCGGACGCGGGAACAGGGTGACGTGGCATTCGCCGGCCTTGAGCTTCTGCATGCGCACGGACGAGTCGGTGTTGATGGCGAAAATCAGGTTGTCGATCTTCACGTCATCAGGCTTCCAGTAGTCCTGGTTGCCCTTGTAGCGGATCACCGCGTCCTTCTGGTAGCGGCTGAACACGAATGGGCCGGTGCCGACGGGTTTCTGATTGATGTCGGCGGCCTTGCCGGCCTTGAGCAACTGGTCGGCGTACTCGGCGGACTGGATCGAGGCGAAGCTCATCGCCAGGTTCTGCACGAAGGCGGCGTCCACGTCGTTGAGGGTGAAGCGCACGGTCATGCCATCGAGCTTCTCCAGCTTGGCGATGTTGCTGTCCATGCCCATGTCGGTGAAGTAGGGGAACTCGGTGGGGTACGCCTTGCGGAACGGGTGCTCCTTGTCGAGCATGCGGCCGAAGGTGAACAGCACGTCGTCGGCGGTGAACTCGCGGCTGGGCTTGAAGTATTCGGTGGTGTGGAACTTCACCCCGGGGCGCAGCTTGAAGGTGTAGGTCAGACCGTCGTCGGACACCTCCCAGCTTTCTGCCAGGCCGGGCTCGACCTTGGTACCGCCGCGCTCGAACTGGGTCAGGCGGTTGAAGATGGTTTCTGCGGCGGCGTCGAAGTCGGTGCCGGTGGTGTACAGGCCTGGGTCGAAACCGGCGGGGCTGCCTTCGGAGCAGAACACCAGGTTGGCGGCGCTGGCGAGGGGGGCGCTGGCGATCAGCCCAGCGGTGAGTAAAGCCTGGAGAATGGCGTTCGTGCGCATCTTGACCTCATCGTTGTTGTGGTTGTGGTCCTTGAGGAGCCTCTTGTGGAGACCACCGCCGAAACTATGCAGGCCTTGTGCCCGAGGCAAGGGGGTTGCCGCGCGGAAGATGGTTAGCGCTACAGCGCTGTAATTTGCTGTCGCATTTATGAAAATGTTGCAGGGAAAAGATGGCGAAACGCCGTTATCTGACGATAACGGCGCTGCTTTGTTGCGGAGCGAGGTTCAGGGCATCTGCACTTCGATGACGCCGTCAGCACTGACCGTGACCTGGCTGGTGCCAGCTTCGATCTGCGGTGTGGGGGCTGAGTCCATCATCGCCATGCCCTTGGCTTCGAAGTTGCGCATGGCCATTGGCGGCTGGAAACCACCGGTGTTGAGGTTCAGGCTGACCAGCTTGTAGCCCTTGCCGCCGAGCGCTTCGGTGGCCAGCTGCGCGCGTGCCTTGAAGGCATTCACGGCGTCCTTGAGCATGGCATCCTCGCGGGTCTTGCGGGTGTCGGTGGCGATGCTGAAGTCCATGCCGGCCATCTTCATCGATTGCAGCAATTCACCGGTGAGGGTGGACAAGCGGGCGAAGTCGGCGCTTTCCAGACGCACCTCGGCGCGCTCGCGCCAGGCGGTGATCTTCTGGCCCTTGTCGTCATACACCGGGTAGCTGTTGCGGCTGCCGAGTTTGACTGCCACGCCCTTGACCTGGCGGACCTGTTCCAGTGTCTTGTTGAGGGTGTTGGTGATCTCGGCGGCCAGTTTGGCCGGGTCGCTGTGCTGCGTTTCGGTGTAGAGGGTGACGTGCATCAGATCGTGCGCCACTTCCTGATTGACCTCGGCGCGCAGGGCGATCTGGTTGTAACGCGCCTCGGCGGCCAGCAGGCCGGTGCTGGCCAGGCTGGCGGCGGTGAGGGCGAGGGCAGTGGCGATACGGGTCATGGTGCGCAT
>CAMPIF010000314.1 GCA_946886245.1 Ectopseudomonas composti
CGCCGCTCCGTCCGCATCAAAGCCATGCAACTAACCCAAACACATGCGCCCCACCGCGGTCTGGGGTTTCTTCTTTGTGAGCTGGAAAACAGGGCGCCGTAGGGTGCGCTGCGCGCACCGCCAATGACGCGGGCATCCCGGTGCGCACGGCGCACCCTACGGGGCAATGCAGCGCAGCCTAGGGGTGGCGGCGCTTTGTCGGTATCAATAAAAAGGCCACCTTGGAGGTGGCCTTTGGTGCTTCTGGGTAATGATCAATCGCCGCGATATTCGCAGCCGCTGGTGCAGGTTTCGTGGATGCGTACGCGCGACAGCTCTGGTAGCAGTGGTTTGACCTGTTGCCAGATCCACTTGGCCAGCACTTCGCTGGTTGGGTTTTCCAGGCCGGGAATGTCGTTCAGGTAGTTGTGGTCGAGCTGCTCGTAGATCGGTTTGAAGATCGCCTTGATCTCCGAGAAGTCACGAATCCAGCCGGTATAGGGATCGACTTCACCTTCGATATAGATGGCAACTCGAAAGGAGTGACCATGCAGGCGGCCGCATTTGTGGCCTTCCGGTACGTGTGGCAGGCGATGAGCCGCCTCGAAGATGAATTCTTTGAACAATTCCACTGAACAGCGCTCGCGTAAATGATTCCGCCTGATTGGCGTTGAGCGGCACAGTTTATCAGGTATGGCCCGATTGCCGCCTAATCACGTCCGCTCTACAGGTTGAGCAGTCACTCATAACCCCACTGTCTCAGAGGGGTTGCAGGCGTTCTGCCAGGCGGCCGCTTTCGACCAGTTCGAGAAATTCGTCACCGAGCCGCGAACTTTCGGCCATCGCCTGGCGCCAGTAGCGCTCGCGTCCTTGATCATTGCCCAGGTAGCGTTTGAAGTCGGTGCGATCCGGCAGTTTGCCGTGTGGCAGGCGCGCAAGATAGTCGCGTGATGGCGCCAGCAGCAGCACATCCTGCAGACGCGTGCGGTCGCCACGGCGCCAGGGCATGCTCTTGTCGAACCAGCCGGGTATCACACGATCGGTGAAGTGCGGATAGAGCACGATATCGTCGCCGCTGTAGGGCAGGTCGAGGTGATAGTCGAGCAGGCCGCCATCGCGATAAGCGCCCGGCTCCAGGCCAGGAATCTCGCGAATCGCCTCCATCACCATGGGAATCGAGCCCGAAGCCAGCAGGGCGTGGCGCAGGTTCTCCGGGGTCAGCGCATGGAAGTGCGAGCGGAAGTCGCTCAGCTGCGCGAGCGGCGGCACCTGCCGCGCATCATGCAGAATCACCCGGTCGAAATGGCGGCCAAGGCGCTGGCGGGCCAGGAAGTTGTTACCGATCACCGATGACAGGCCGAGGCTGAGTTTGCCGCGATGATCGTGTTGCAGCAGGCCATGGCTCTTCACCACGACGATGTGCAGGCGATAGTGCGGGTTGGCAATGATGGCGGCGTCCTGATCGGCGAGCAGCTCGCTGAGCATCTGCCGGCAACTGCCCGACACCTCGGCCATGCTCACACCCTTGGCGAAGCGCTGAGAGGTGTACAGCTCGCCCAGTCGTCGAAGCCCGGCGGCGGGGTCCGGCAGGCAGGCGCTGGCAAAGCGCCAGGAGCCGATGGAGGCGCCGATCAGGGCGCGTTCGCGTGGCGCACGAGGCAGCCAGTCCCCAAAGAGTGCGAGATCCAGCCCCTGAATGCCGATGCCTTTGGGTCCGCCTGCCGCGCCAGGCAGGATGCCGACGTCCGCCGGGCTCAGGCCATTCTGGCGAATTCTTGCCAAGGCCCTGGGGCCGGCCTTGAGGGTCAGGGCAGGGGATTTGATATGGATCGCGCTCATCGTGCCTCCTTTCGCAGCAGGCGATTATAGAGGGCTGAGTGCGCAGGCCAAGCCACTTCATGCGGTGAATGACGCGAGTGAATTCAGCTTGAATTAAGTGCCTGGGCCTAGAGTGGCAGTCACTGATTCACTGCTGGAGAAAGCCATGAAACGATTGATCAGCCTCGCAACACTTGCCACCCTCGTCAGCGTCGCTACCATTGCCCAGGCGCGCGATCTCGGCCCGGACGAGGCCCTGCGTCTGCGTGATGCCGGGACCATCAAATCCTTCGAACAGCTCAATGAGGCGGCGCTGGCCCAACACCCGGGTGCACGCATCGAAGAAACCGAGCTGGAAGACGAATACGGCCGCTATATCTATCAGATCGAGCTGCGCGATACCCAGGGCGTGCAGTGGGACCTGGAGCTGGATGCCAGCACCGGGGAAATGCTCAAGAACCACCAGGACGATTGATGAAGTTTCGACGTACCACCGCGCTATTGCTGGTACTGGCATGCGGTTTTGCCAGCGTGCCGGGCGTTGCGCGCGATCTCGATCAGGATGAGGCGCTGCGCCTGCGGCGCGAGGGGGTCATCATGCCCTTCGAGCAACTGATGCAGCACATCGGCAACGCCTACCCCGGTTCCACGCTGCTGGAAGCGGAGCTGGAGGAAGAGGATGGCGTGCTGGTCTATGAGGTCGAGATTCTGACCACCTCGGGCGTGGTGCGCGAGCTTGAACTGGATGCCCGCAACGGCACTATTCTGAAGGATGAGGAAGACGACTGATGCGCCTGTTGCTGGTGGAAGACCATGTACCCCTGGCCGATGAACTGACCGCCAGCCTGACTCGCCAGGGCTATGCCGTGGACTGGCTGGCCGATGGTCGTGACGCGGCCTATCAGGGTGCCAGCGAGCCTTATGACCTGATCATTCTCGACCTTGGCCTGCCAGGCAAGCCAGGGTTGGAGGTGCTACAGGAGTGGCGTGCTGGCGGACTGGCCACGCCGGTGCTGGTGCTGACTGCGCGAGGTTCCTGGGCCGAGCGCATCGAAGGACTGAAGGCCGGCGCCGACGACTACCTGACCAAACCCTTCCACCCCGAGGAACTGGCCCTGCGCATCCAGGCGCTGTTGCGCCGCGCCCATGGCCTGGCCAACCAGCCGCAACTGGAGGCCGCCGGCCTGCAACTGGACGAGAGCCGCCAGTGCGTGACGGCAGGCGGCGAAGCCATCGACCTGACTGCCGCCGAGTTTCGCTTGCTGCGTTACTTCATGCTGCATCCGGGGCAGATCCTGTCCAAGAGTCATCTCGCCGACCACCTCTACGATGGCGAGACCGAGCGCGACTCCAACGTCATCGAAGTGCACGTCAACCGCCTGCGCGGCAAGCTCGGGCGCAACGTGATCGAGACCCGCCGTGGGCAGGGTTACCGCTTTACCGGAGAGCAGGGTTGAGGTCCATTCAGCGTCGGCTCGGTATTGGCCTGGCCGCTACGCTGTTGCTGGTCGGACTGGTTCTGGCACAGGCCAGTCTCTGGGTCTTCGACCGTGGCCTGCGCGCTTATCTGGAAGAGGATTTGCGTGACGAAGCGCAAGGGCTGTTGGCCGCACTGGTGCGCGGGCCGGCTGGTTTGCAACTGGATGAGCGGCGTCTCGATCCCTCGTTCCAGCGGCAATTCTCGGGGCATTACTTTCGTATCGATTTTTCCGACCGCAGCTGGCGTTCGCGCTCGCTGTGGGATCGTGAGCTGCTCAAGCCCAATGGCATTGGCATGCAGGCCGAGCTGGGCGATGGCCCGCAAGGCCAGTTGCTGCTGATCTACCGCGCCGACTACCGCCGCTATGGGGAGAACCTGTCGATCAGCGTGGCACAGGATTATCAGCCGGTACTGCAGAGCTTTCGTCGTATGCAGTGGGTGGGATTGGGGCTGGGCGGCGCTGCGCTGCTGCTGATCCTGGTGGCCCAGCGTTACACCGTGCGCAGGGCCCTGCGCCCACTGGAACAGGTGCGTCAGCAGATCGTGCAGTTGCAGCAGGGGCGGCGTACGGAGCTGGATGCCGAGGTGCCCGAAGAGCTGGAGCCTCTGGTCGCGCAGGTCAATCATCTGTTGGCGCATACCGAGGACACCCTCAAACGCTCGCGCAATGCCCTTGGCAATCTTGGCCACGCGCTGAAAACGCCGCTGGCCGTGTTGATCAGCCTGGCCGGCCGCGAGGAATTGGCCGCCCATCCGGCATTGCGCGCGACCATGCGCGAGCAGTTGGAACAGATCGGGCAGCGCCTGGGGCGCGAGCTGGGGCGTGCGCGCCTGGCTGGCGAGGTGTTGCCGGGGGCACGCTTCGATTGCGCGCAGGAGCTGCCGGGGCTGTTCGCCACCTTGTCGATGATTCATGACCGCGGCCTGAGCCTGGATTGGCAGGCGCCGCCTGGCCTGGTTCTGCCGCGCGATCGTGAGGATCTGCTGGAACTGCTCGGCAACCTGCTGGACAACGCCTGCAAATGGGCGCAGCAACGCGTGCAATTGACGGTGGAGGAGAGCGCCGAGGGTTATCGCCTGTGCGTCGATGATGACGGCCCAGGTATCGATGCCGAACGCCGCGAGGCCGTGCTTGGGCGCGGCACCCGCCTGGACGAGCAGGTAGCAGGGCATGGCCTGGGCCTCGGCATCGTGCGCGATATCATCGAGGCCTGGCATGGCCGTATCGAGCTGCAGGACAGTCCGTTGGGCGGGTTGCGAGTGGTGGTCAGTCTGCCACGGCGTTGAACCTCAGGCTCACGCCGGTCTGGTGGGTTACGCGGCGCGGTAAGTTTGTTGGCGCCTGCAAACGCTGCGTTCAGCGCCGCCAACCCACACTACAAGACGATGGCGTCGATGCGTACAAGATAGAGGGATACACGCTATCCCGTAGGGTGGGTTAGCGGCGCCGAGTGCTGAGCTTCCAGACGCAGATGAGCTCCGAGCGCTCGGATGGCCGCCCCACGTAACCCACCGGGCGATGGATCGCGTTGCGCCGATGGTGGGTTACGCCGCACCGGCCTTAGCAAACTGATCTACGAGCGTGACAGGCGGCTAACCCACCCTACGAAACGGCCGTGCAAGGCTCTCTATTACATGCCGTTGGCGAAGGCCGGGTTATCAAAGTTGATGGCGGCGCGTACCGGCTGCAGGGCGTGGGCGTAACGCACGAGTACATCGAGCGCGTAATCGACGCGGGCGCGGAGTCGCTCATCGGCTTCGTCCACCGCCTGCGGGCCGTTCAACACCTTCTCGACCTGGCGCACGATCAGGTGCTCCGGCAGGTAGCACAGGCGGCAGTTCTTGTAGCTGGAGGCGCGCAGTTCGCTGATCGGGTAGGCGCCGCCAATACCGGAGGAAACGCCAACCAGCAGGCCCGGCTTGTGCGCCAGTTCGGCCTTGCTGGCGTAGATGAAGAAGTTCTTGATCGCCGGGCAGGCCATGCCGTTCCATTCCGGCGCGATGATCACCACGGCATCGGCGGCCGCCAGTTGCTGCTGATACATGGACCAGGGGCCGGCGTCTTCAGCGGGCCACAGCGGCAGGGGCGCCAGGCCCAGATCGATGATGCTGCTGCTGTCCTGAGTGGTTTGTCCCATCTCGATCAGGCGCTGACGCAGTGCGCGGGCGACCTTTCCCGATTGGCTGTTGTTGCGGCTGGAGCCGGCGACCAAGGCGATATTGAGCATGCTGCTTCCCCGAAAAAAGAACGCAGGCTAGGCGATTGCCTGCCTGCGCTGCAAGGGAAGTGCCGCCAGATCGAGGATGATTTGGCGTCATGTCCACTGATGCGCCGCCAGTATTTTCGGTGCACGCGGCGCACCCTGCGACGTTACACGCGGAACTGATCCATCAGACTCTGCTGGTGATTGGCCA
>CAMPIF010000315.1 GCA_946886245.1 Ectopseudomonas composti
GCCTGAGCGTCGCTATCATCGGCCAGCAGGCGAAAGCCCTCGAACCGGAACTCCGGCGCCACGCTGCAACCGACCAGCGTGTAGGCACCCGTCGAGCGCGCCGCCTGCCAGGCATGGGCCGCCACCGCGCGCTGCGGCATCTGCCCTTCTGCCGCTGGCCCGAGCAACTCGCAACGCACCGCGTCGGGAGTGTCGGCGATCAACAACTGCAGGGGGTCGCCCTCGTGAAAATGCCACAGCTCATCGGCGTCGACCCGATGCCAGCGGCTGACCGCATCACCTGGCAGCAGGAACAGAATGGCGCTGGAAGCCGCCCGGCCCTGAGCATCGCGCTGCGCCGAAACGAACAGACGACGGTAGTAACCGCCCTCGGGATGCGCGGCAAGCCCGAGGCTGTCGATCAACTGGCGAGCGCGCGGGTGCACGTCAGGCCTTCAGCGCTGCCACGAAGGCTTGCAGCCAGGGTTCGGCATCGGTTTCAGGCGTGACGGTTTCGCTGGAGTCCAGGCGCAGCATGTCCACCACTTCGCGCAAGCCCAGCTCGGCATACAACTCACGCATCAGTTCACCGCCACCGCAGAAGGTGTCATAGCTGGAGTCGCCCAGCGCCAGCACTGCAGCCGGCTTGCCGCTCCAGGCCGGCAAACGGTCTCTGATTTCGCTGTACAGCGGCAGCAGGTTGTCCGGCAGTTCACCCATGCCGGTGGTGGACGTCACGGTGAGCAAGGCGTCCGGCGCGAAGGCCAGCAGCTCCTCGAGGCTCATGTTCGACTTGTGCCAGGCGTCCAGCCCGGCGGCCTTGAGCTGGCGCTCGGCGTGGCGAGCGACTTCCTCGGCCGTGCCGTAGACCGAGCCCGAGAGAATGGCGACTTTCATGACAACTCCGGAAACAGGAAAAACGCCGCGTATTATGCCGCAAGTGGACAGGCCGACCCGATGTTTTAGAATGCAGCGCATAGCCATCGCGGAACCGGACTCATGATCAATGCCAAACTGCTGCAACTGGTAGTCGACGCCTCCAACGATGGAATCGTGGTGGCCGAGCAGGAGGGCGACGACAACATCCTGATCTATGCCAACGCGGCGTTCGAACGCCTGACCGGCTACGCCAGTGACGACATTCTCTATCAGGACTGCCGCTTCCTGCAGGCAGGCGATCGCGCGCAGCTTGGGCTGCAGGCCATTCGCGACGCGGTCAAGGCGAACAAGCCCTGTCGGCAGATCATTCGTAACTACCGCAAAGATGGCAGCGCGTTCTGGAACGAGCTGTCGATCACGCCGGTGCTCAACGAAAGCGACCAACTGACCTACTACATCGGTATCCAGAAGGACGTCACCGAACAGGTCGAAGCCAAGCAGCGGGTGCGTGAGCTGGAGGCACAAGTAGCCGAGCTGAAGGCCGAGCTGGCGCGCCTTGAAAAGCTGACGAACGGATAAAACTATCCTGCGCCAGCGCAGTCAGATGGGTTTGACCCTGCGCAGTCTCATTCCATGCAAAGCGACCCGCTGCTGACTCAGGACGAACTGGATTTCATCCAGACGATCCTCTTCAAACCTCCGCAAAAGCGGCGCTCTAGCGCAGTGCCGCCGTTGACTCTGGGCGAGCAACTCAGTGAGCTTCTGGCGCGCCTGGGCAATGAAGAGCAGCTGAGCCTGGACACCCATACCAACAATCAGCACCTGAGCTTTCCTCTGCACCTGATCCAGGACGGCCACCGCCAGTCGCGTCTGGAACTGGGAGCACCGCTGATCTTCGAACAAGGCGTAAGCGAACGCCCGTGGCGTCTCGTTCTGCCCACGGCGCTGGCACTGCTGGACGGCAGCGACCAACCCAGTGGCCTGCAAGCGCTGGAGCTATCGAACAGTGGAATCCTGGTGGAGTACAGCAGAACAGGCACGCCGGCCAAGGATCAGTTGCTGCAGCTGATCTTGCCCCGGGAGCGCCGCGTTCAACTGCGCGCGCGGCTGGCAAGACGCGTCAGCCAGAAGCGTTACGCCTACAGCCTGCAGACGCTGCATACGGAAGATGAGCAGACCCTGCGTCAGTACCTGTTCGAACAGCACAGCGAACAACAGTCGCAGACCGCAGCAGTCAGCTGAAGCCCTGTACCCTGGGTCGCCTCAGGTATCCAGATGACCCGCCAGGAACTGCTGCATACGCCGCTGCATCAGGCGCCCTTCGTTACCCAGGCAGGCAATGGGCGAACCGGCCAGACTCTCCTCCGCCAGATCGGCACTGTCACCGGCCAGCAGCAGCGGACATGCCAGACCCAGCGCCAGGCGCGCCAGTTGCCGTGGGAACTCCTCGCCTGGCGGCTGGTTGCTGAAGATCACCAGCGCCTGGGGCTGCATGCGTTCACAGACCAGGGCCAGATCGGTCATGGGTACGCCAGGCCCCATCACCGACACGCCGACGTCCTGATTGCCCAACAACAACGCCGCAACCAGCAACTCCAGCTCCCGACAGTGGCCCGGTAGCGCCACCAGCAGCACGCGCTCACGCGAGTCATCGCGCCCCAACTGCAGACGCTGCCAGCAGCGCCCACGCAGGAAGCCGTCGAGCATCAGCCACTCGCCGCGCAGGCCGACTTCGTCCTGGCGCAGCAGCAGTTCCTGCCAGACCGGCATGAAAATGTCCTGGAACACCACCGGCAGCGGGTAGCAGGAGAAAATCTGCCCATACAAGCGCTCGAGACGAGGCTCATCGAAGTTCTGCAGCGCACTGCGCACCTGGCCCTGCCACTGACTCCAGTCGTCACTGCTGACTTCGTTGTAGGCCGGCGTGGCGACGCTGCGAGTGCTGGCGCTCTTGGCCAGGATCGAACCGACCTTGCTGACCGCGACGCCGCGCTCGATCCAGGCGAGGATGCTGCGCACGGCATCGATATCGGCCTGTGAATAGAGACGATGGCCGCTGTCGGTACGCGTCGGTTGAATCAGGCCGTAACGCCGTTCCCAGGCACGCAGGGTGACCGGATTGACGCCGGTAAGGCGAGAAACCTCACGGATGGGGAACAGCTCTTCCTGCTTCAAAGCGCTGGACGCAAGCGATGTGACGGAGGCGAGTTCTGGCATGGCTTCGGGCATCACGGCAACGAATATGAGAGGCATTGTAACCCAGCTAAGGCAGGCTTACATTGTGCAAGAACTGTACAAGGTGATTTCATGCATAACCTTGCTTGGCCATTGACCCTCTACTACGACGGCGACTGTCCGCTCTGCGCACGCGAAATCGGCATGCTCAGGCGACATGCGTCACCCCTGCGACTGCTGCTGGTGGATATTGCTGCCGCTGACTTCGATCCGCTGCCGCTGGGGGTATCCCTGAGCGCGATGCAGGATCGTCTGCACGCACGCTGGGCCGATGGCGAATGGGTGCTGGGCCTTGATGCCAGCCTGTGGAGCTGGGAGGCGGCCGGACTGGGAAGCTGGGTGGCGCCGCTGCGCTGGCGACCGCTGCGTCCGCTGCTGGAGTGGGGCTATCGCTTGTTCTGCCGCCTGCGCCCCCATTTGGCACGACTCCCGCACCCTGACGGTGCAGCACGTTGCCAGGAAGGCAAGGCTTGCTCCGGCCGACGCCCGCCATCAGGCAGGGCTGGCTAATTTCCGCAAAACGGGAATAATCCTTGCTGCGTTCTTCGTCGAGCACACCACCCCCGTGCTCGATCGCGCCCAATGCCGTACCCCGGCTGACGGCAACACTCGAGGAGATACACAATGTCCCCCGTTACCTTGATGGTGGCGCGCCGCGTTGCCAATGGCCGTTATCACGATTTCATCGCCTGGCTACGTGAAGGCGAACACCTGGCCACCGACTTCCCTGGCTACCTCGGCTCCGGCGTACTGGCACCGCCTGCCGGTGATGATGAGTTCCAGATCGTTTTCCGTTTCAGCGACGAACAGACCATGGCTTCCTGGGAGCACTCGGCCTCGCGCCAGGCCTGGCTGCAGCGTGGTGCGGGACTTTTTGCCCAACCGCAGGAAAAGCGCGCTGTCGGCCTTGACGCCTGGTTCGGCAGTGCCCTGCGACGGCCGCCGCGCTGGAAGCAGAGCGTGGCGATCTGGCTGGCATTCTTTCCGGTATCCCTGGGCTTCAACCTGCTGCTGGGCCCCTGGCTGGCCGACCTGTCGCTGCTTGCCCGCGTGCTGTTGTCGACGCTGGCCTTGACGCCACTGATGACCTACTGGTTCATCCCACTTTCCACTCGCCTGCTCGAGCCCTGGCTGCAAGGTAACTACCCGCAGCGCCTGGGCAGACGAACCGCCAGCATCGGCAAGCCCTGAAAGCATCCATTTCTATCCATCGGCCAGCCTCGTGCTGGCCGATTTCGTTGTACAAATGGCCAATAGCTGTACAAAAGCAACAGTGCGTACAGGTAAAGCACAAAAAAGCCCTCTCCGCCTCATCATTAAAAAACCTTAAAATTCAGCGCCATAGGCAAAGTCACTGAGCCTGATAGCAAAACCACATGCCGCACATGGTTGTACAACTTGCGACTCTGGTATAGCTTTATCCACGGTCTGGTGAGTACCGCCTGCCACTGGTCAGGTATCCCGAGGCGGTACGAGCCAGGCCTTCATTTCTTTCCCACGAGTTGCACATGAGCGCTGCCAACTTTCCCATCCTGATCACCGGCGCCGGCCAGAGGGTCGGCCTCTACTGCGCCGAACGTCTGCTCGACGAAGGCCAGCCGGTGATCATCAGCTACCGCCAGCACCGCGACGATATTGCGCGGCTGCGTGAGCGCGGTGCCATCGCCCTGCAGGCTGATTTCAGTGATGAGAGCGGCATCATGGCGTTCATCGAACAGCTCAAGGCGCAGTGCAGCGGCCTGCGCGCGATCGTGCACAACGCCTCGCAGTGGCTGGCGGAAACGCCAGGCGAAGAAGCGCAGGTCTTTCGTCAGCTGTTCAGCGTGCACATGCTCGCGCCCTACCTGATCAACCTGCATTGCAGCGAGCTGCTGCTGCAGTCGCAACACGCCGACATCGTGCACGTGAGTGACGACGTGGTGCGCAAGGGCAGCGCCAATCGCCCCGCCTACTGCGCCAGCAAGGCGGGCCTGGAAAGCCTGACGTCGTCGTTCGCCGCGCGTCTGGCGCCACGCATCAAGGTCAACACCATCGCGCCGGCGCTGCTGATGTTCAACGATGGTGACGACGACGCCTACCGGACCAGGACCCTGGCCAAATCGGCGCTGGGCATAGAACCCGGCCCGCAGGCCTTCTACCAGACTTTGCGCTACCTGCTGGACAACGCCTACGTAACCGGAACGACCCTTACCCTCAACGGCGGCCGCCACCTCAAGTGAGGCGACTGCTCAGGACACTGCCATGAGCCAACCCCTTTCCCAGCAATACCGCGAAATTCTCGTAGGCCTCGGTGAAAACCCGGAACGCGAGGGTCTGCTCGATACGCCCAAACGCGCAGCCAAGGCCATGCAGTATCTGTGTCATGGCTACCAGCAGTCGCTGGAGGAGATCGTCAACGGCGCGCTGTTCGAGTCCGACAACGACGAGATGGTGATCGTCAAGGACATCGAGCTGTACTCGCTGTGCGAGCACCATCTGCTGCCCTTCATCGGCAAGGCGCACGTCGCCTACATCCCCACCGGCAAGGTGCTCGGGCTGTCCAAGGTGGCGCGCATCGTCGACATGTACGCGCGGCGCCTGCAGATCCAGG
>CAMPIF010000316.1 GCA_946886245.1 Ectopseudomonas composti
TTCCTCGAACTTACGGGCGACGATCTTCTCCAGTACGGTTGGCACGCTCACCCTTCGTTCTCCTGTTTGAATACCGCGGTAAAGGACACCAGCTCTTCCAGCTTCTCGCGCGCCAGGCCGGTGTGCAGGGCGTCATGCGCCAGTTGCATACCTTCGCGCAGGCTGCTGGCATGGTCAGCAGCATAGAGCGCCGCGCCGGCGTTGAGCACGATCATGTCGGCGGCCTTCTGGCCATTGTCAGTCTTGCGCCGGCCGAGGGCATCGTGGATCAGCGCCAGCGACTGCTCGGCGTTGTCGACGGTCAGGCCGATCAGGCTCTGACTCTTGATGCCGAAATCCTCAGGCTGGATGCGGTACTCGCTGACCACGCCATTTTTCAGCTCGGCGATGAAGGTCGGCGCGGCCAGGCTGATCTCGTCCAGGCCATCCTGCGCGTGTACCACCAATACGTGCTCGCTGCCCAGGCGCTGCAGCACTTCGGCCATGGGTCGGCACAGCGCCTGGCTGAATACGCCGATGACCTGATGCTTGGCGCCTGCCGGGTTGGTCATCGGGCCAAGCATGTTGAAAAGGGTGCGCAGGCCCAGCTCGCGGCGCGGGCCGATGGCGTGCTTCATCGCGCCGTGATGCGAGGGGGCGAACATGAAGCCGACGCCGACGCTCTCGACACAGCGCGCTACCTGCTCGGGCTTGAGCCCCAGGTAGACGCCGGCGGCTTCCAGCAGATCGGCACTGCCGCTCTTGCCGGAGACTGCGCGGTTGCCGTGCTTGGCCACCTTGCCGCCAGCCGCCGCGACGACGAAGGCCGCCGCGGTGGAGACGTTGAAGATGTTCATGCCGTCGCCACCGGTGCCGCAGGTATCGACCAGACGCTCGGCGTCGATGACCACGGGCGCGGCCAGCTCGCGCATGACGCTGGCGGCGCCGACGATCTCGTCGATGGTCTCGCTCTTCATGCGCATGCCCATGAGGAAGGCGCCGACCTGCGCGTCGGTGCACTGCCCGGTCATGATCTCGCGCATCACCGCCTGCATTTCCTCGGTGGTCAGATCGAGCTGGGTGACGATGCGGCCCAGGGCTTCCTTGATATTCATGCGCGCACGCCTCCGGTCTGCTTGAGGAAATTGGCGAACAGTTCGTGGCCCTGCTCGGTGAGGATGGATTCGGGGTGGAACTGCACGCCCTCGATGTTCAGGGTCTTGTGGCGCAGGCCCATGATCTCGTCGACCGAGCCGTCTTCATGCTGGGTCCAGGCGGTGATTTCCAGGCAATCCGGCAGGGTTTCACGCTTGACCACCAGGGAATGATAGCGGGTCACGGTGAGCGGGTTGTTGAGGCCGGCGAACACGCCCTTGTCCTCATGGAATACCGGGCTGGTCTTGCCGTGCATCACCTGGCGCGCACGCACCACGTCGCCGCCGTAGGCCTGGCCGATGCTCTGGTGGCCGAGGCAGACGCCGAGAATCGGCAGCTTGCCGGCGAAATGCAGGATGGACTCGATGGACACACCGGCCTCGGTCGGCGTGCAGGGGCCGGGCGAGACGACAATGCGCTCGGGCTGCAAAGCCTCGATCTCGGCGATGCTCAGCTCGTCGTTGCGGATCACGTGCACGTCGGCACCCAGCTCGCCCAGGTACTGCACGACGTTGTAGGTGAAGGAGTCGTAGTTATCGATCATCAAAAGCATGGTACGGCTCCTCTTATTCCTGGGCCTGGACGGCAGTCTGTTCGGCGAGTGCGACAGCGCGGAACATGGCGCGGCGCTTGTTCAGGGTTTCTTCCCACTCCAGCGCGGGCACCGAGTCGGCAACGATGCCGGCGCCGGCCTGCACGTGCAGCTCGCCGTCCTTGATCACCGCCGTGCGAATGGCAATCGCGGTGTCCATGTTGCCGTTCCAGGCGTAGTAACCGACCGCACCGCCATAGACGCCGCGCTTGACCGGTTCCAGCTCGTCGATGATCTCCATGGCGCGGATCTTCGGGGCGCCGGACAGGGTGCCGGCCGGCAGGATGGCACGGAGCGCGTCCATCGAAGTCAGGCCCTTCTTCAGCTCGCCAGTGACGTTGGAAACGATGTGCATGACGTTGGAATAACGCTCGATGACCATCTTCTCGGTGAGTTTCACCGAGCCGATTTCCGAGACGCGCCCGGTATCGTTGCGACCCAGGTCGATCAGCATCAGGTGCTCGGCGACTTCCTTGGCATCGGCCAGCAGGTCTTGCTCCAGCGCCAGGTCGGCCTCTTCGGTGGCACCGCGCGGGCGGGTGCCGGCGATGGGCCGCACGGTGACCAGATTGTCCTCGACACGCACCAGCACCTCGGGCGACGAACCCACCACATGGAAATCGCCGAAGTTGAAGAAGTACATGTAGGGCGTCGGATTGATGCAACGCAGTGCGCGGTACAGGTCGATGGGCGCCGCCTTGAACGGAATCGACATGCGCTGGGAAATCACCACCTGCATGCAGTCGCCCGCCAGGATGTAATCCTTGATGGCGCTGACCGAGCGCTCGTAATCCTCGCGACTGAAGCTGGAGCGGAACGCGGGCTCTTCGCCCGCAGGCTTGTTCAGATCCACACCCAGACGCGGGGTGAACGGCTGACGCAGCTTGTGCAGGATTTCCTGCAGTTGCGCCTGGCCACGCTCGAAGGCCTGCGCCTCGGCCGGATCAGCCAGCACGATGGCGTGCATCTTGCCCGCCAGGTTGTCGAACACCACCACGGCATCGGAGACGTTGAGCAGGATATCCGGCGTGCCCAGCGCATCGGGATTGACCCCGGCAGCGAGCTTGGGCTCCACGTATCGAACGCTGTCGTAGGCGAAGTAACCCACCAGACCACCATTGAAACGCGGCAGCCCGGCGATGGTCGGCACCTTGTAGCGCGCCTTGAACTGCTCGACGAAGGCCAGTGGATCGGCGCACTCGTGGCGCTCGACCTCGACGCCGTCGGTGGTGATCACCACCTCATGACCCTGCACACGCAGCACGGTGCGCGCCGGCAGGCCGATGATCGAGTAGCGGCCCCACTTCTCGCCGCCCTGCACGGATTCCAGCAGGTAGGAGTTGGGCGCATCGGCCAGTTTCAGGTAGATCGACAGCGGCGTGTCGAAGTCGGCGATGGTTTCGCAGGCAAGCGGAATGCGGTTGTAGCCTTCAGCGGCTAAACGCAGGAATTCTTCATGGGTCATGATCAGCCTCATGGCTCGGGGTAAACGGTCGGGTGCAAACGGGCCGCGCGGCGGCGGCAGGACGAGATCAGGCGCGCCAGCGCCAACGGGCCAGAGCCTTGATCACTTTCATCCAGAGTTTGCAGCTAACCACCACGGTGCGATCTCGACAGGCGGGGGAATAAGGAGAGCGGCCACGTTAGCAGCTACACGCTACACGCTGCAAGCTGGGCAAGGCGATCGCTGTTCAGCCGTAGGGTGGACGACGCTTCACCCGTCCACCGGCAAGGTCATGTCGGTGGATGAATACCGCGCGAGCTGCCCCGCCCCTACAACAACTCGGCCAGGTTATCGACCACCAGGCTTGGCCGCTCCTCGGCAATCGGCCGGCCGTGGTTGTAGCCGTAACTCACGGCGACGCAGGGCACCGCGGCAGCGCGCGCGGCCAGCACGTCGTTGCGCGAGTCGCCGACGAACAACGATTGCGCCGCCTCGACCCCGGCCAGACGCATCACCTGCAACAGCGCAGCCGGGTCGGGCTTCTGCTGCGCCAGGGTGTCACCGCCGATGATCCAGCGGAAATAGCCGCCCAGGCCGACCTGCTCCAGCAACGGCGCGACGAAGCGCTCCGGTTTGTTGGTCACCACGGCGAGCTCGACGGCCGCCGTGCTCAGCGCTTCGAGCAGCTCGTGCACGCCGGGATACAACGCGGTCAGGTGATGACAGTCGGCATAGATATCGAGAAAGCGCGCCAGCGCCTGCTCGGTTTCAGCCTCGCCCACAGCGGCATGCTCCAGGCCACCGGCCAGGGCGCGGCGCACCAGCACCCGCGCGCCGTTGCCGACCCAGTCACGGACCTTTTCAACGCCAGCTGGCGCGCGGCCCAGCTCGACCAGCATGCGGTCGACCGCTTCGGCCAGGTCCGGCACCGAGTCGATCAGCGTGCCGTCCAGGTCGAACATCACCAGGCGCGGCAGCTCACCGCCGCACAATGCGCGCAGCGGTTTCATCCACGCACCTGGGCCAGCTCGGCGCGCATGGCATCGATCACCGCCTTGTAGTCCGGCTGGTTGAAGATGGCCGAACCGGCAACGAAGGTGTCGGCGCCCGCCTCGGCGATCTCGCGAATGTTCTGCACGTTGACGCCGCCGTCGATCTCCAGGCGAATCTCGCGGCCACTGGCATCGATCAGCGCGCGGGCTTCGCGCAGCTTGTCGAGGGTGCCGGGGATGAACTTCTGCCCACCGAAACCGGGGTTGACGCTCATCAGCAGGATCATGTCGACCTTGTCCATCACGTACTTGAGCACGTCCAGCGGCGTGGCCGGGTTGAACACCAGGCCGGCCTTGGCGCCACCGGCCTTGATCAGCTGCAGGGAACGGTCGATGTGCTCGGAGGCTTCCGGGTGGAAGGTGATGTAGGAGGCGCCGGCCTCGATGAAGTCACCGATGATGCGATCCACCGGCTTGACCATCAGGTGCGCGTCGATCGGCGCGGTAATGCCGTACTTGCGCAGCGCCGAGCAGACCATCGGGCCGATGGTCAGGTTGGGCACGTAGTGGTTGTCCATGACATCGAAGTGGACGATGTCCGCACCGGCGGCGAGTACGTTGTCCACTTCCTCACCCAGGCGGGCGAAGTCGGCGGAAAGGATCGACGGGGCGATGGCGAAGGGTTGCATGGCGCACCTCTAAGGGCTTGGGTCACGGTGGCGCGCATTGTAACGGCTGTGGCGTCTTCAATCGACCGAAGCCAGCTTGGCGTAGGGTGCGACATGCCGAAGGCTTGTCCACCATGGTTCGGCTGCGACGCAGCATGAAGAAAAGGTGGACAAGCTTCGCGTTGTCCACCCTACGCACTGGGGCGCGCATTGTAGCGGCTGTAGAGCCTTCAATCGACCGAAGCCAGCTTCGCGTAGGGTGCGACATGCCGAAGGCTTGTCCACCATGGTTCGGCTGCGACGCTGCATGACAAAAGGCGGACAAGCTTCGCGTTGTCCACCCTACTCAAGGCACCGTGGGAGCCGCCGGCCTCAGATACCACCCAGGCAGAGGTACTTGATCTCCAGGTACTCATCCAGCCCGTACTTGGAGCCCTCGCGACCCAGGCCCGAGGATTTCATGCCGCCGAATGGCGCCACTTCGTTGGAAATCAGCCCGGTATTGATACCCACCATCCCGTACTCCAGCGCCTCGGCTACACGGAAGGTGCGGCCCAGGTCACGGGTATAGAAGTAGCCGGCCAGGCCGAACTCGGTGTCGTTAGCCTGACGCACGACTTCGGCTTCGTCACTGAAGCGGAACAGCGGCGCCAGCGGGCCGAAGGTCTCTTCGCGCGCCACGCGCATATCCGCCGTGACACCGGTGATGACCGTGGGCTCGAAGAAGTGCCCGCCCAAGGCGTGCGCCTTGCCGCCCTGCAGCAGCTTGGCGCCCTTCTCCAGCGCATCGGCCAGATGAGCCTGCACCTTGGCCACGGCATTACCA